>CAZESL010000076.1:0-11651 GCA_964515215.1 uncultured Eubacteriales bacterium | reverse complement strand
CCAATCTGACCTCGGCACGAAATATCACAAACACTTTCAGCGGCTTAAAGGAAAAAGTCAACCACGTTACCATCAGTTCGTATATTCAGTATTTGTGCAACGCCTTTGCCTTTTATAAAGTTCGTAGATATGACATTAAAGGTAAAAAGTATCTGTCCAGCAACGACAAGTATTATCTGAGCGATCACACTTTCCGCTATGCCAAGCTCGGCACGAAAAACATGGATTATGGAAGAATCCTTGAAAACGTGGTTGCGATAGAACTGCTCCGCAGAGGGTACGAGGTCTATGTCGGCGTACTTTACAAGAAAGAAATCGACTTTGTTGCTATTAAACGCAACGAGAAGATTTATATACAGGTTTCGGATAATATCAGCGATGACAAGACTTTTGAACGTGAGGTTTCGCCGTTGCTTCAAATTAAGGATGCCTATCCCAAGATGGTGATTGCCCGCACTCGACACGATGAGTATCAGTATGAGGGAGTAAGAATTGTTGATATTGCGGATTGGCTGCTTAATTGATTGCCAAAAATTGATTTATAACGATTTTGGAAAACAGAACAAAGAAGGTAATTTTATGGCAATGGCCGGTCTTTACATATCGGGCTGTTTTAGCGACGATGACAAATTGATGTTAGATAGTTGCTCGGTAGGTATTTGTAGGGACGGGCGTCCTCGACCGTCCGTGCTACATAATCTGCAGAACGTTCTACACAAGATTCTGTCAGCGATGTTGTTTGAAAATCGCAGAACGATTTTCAAACAACGAGAAGATAAACATTTCAAACATTTTTCATTGTCGATTCGCGCTCATGCCGCGCGGGCAGCACTTTCTTTGTAAGAAAGCGCCAAAGAACGCGGGGAACCTTTCCGATAGGTTCCCCGCACCTCTCCCAAACGGCTCAAGGGGCAACCGGCCCCTTGAGAATCCCGACGGCTTGTGTGGTAACCCACAGATTTCTGCGACATTCATTCCGATCCTTAGGCTGGCTTTTTTATTTCGAAAATATTTCGACGCTTGCGGGATTGCAACTGCGCAAAGTTCGTGCTATACTGTGCCTTTGGAAAGGAAGTGTTGGCTGTGCACCGTCTTCGTGCTTATCGGCACTATTTGCAGTACCGTCGCCGTCACAAGGTCGTACCGACTTCTACACGTGACATGTATAAAACCAGCCGCACGCTGTATATCATTGAAGCGGCGCTGGAATATTTTGTCTCCTTGCTCGTCAGCGGCGCTTTTTTAGCGAAGGTGTCTACGCACCTCGGCGTTTCGGACAGCCTCACGGGTATCATCACCGCGTTCGTGTCGCTGGGGTGCAGTTTTCAGATGCTCTCCATCTTCCTGAATCGCAAAAACGGCGTCAAGCGTATGGTGATCGCCGCTTCGGTCATTAATGAGTTGCTGTTTGCAAGCATCTACCTCATCCCGTTCGTGCCGTTGTCTTCGGGCGGAAAAGCGGCGGTGTTTGTGGTGTGTATGATGGCGGCGCACATCATTCACCAGATGTTCAACTCCCCGAAGATCGGGTGGTATATGTCGCTGGTGGACGATCACAAGCGCGGTGTGTTCACCGCCAATAAAGAGATCATCTCGCTCATCGGCGGTATGATCTTCACCACCGTGATGGGCAATATGATGGATCGTTTTGAAGCGGCAGGCAATCTTACCGGCGGGTTTATCGTGTGCGGTGTGACCCTGTTCGTGCTGATGGTCGGCCATACCCTCACCTTTGCCTTTTCGAAAGAGAAACCGTCGGAAAGTGCGGCAGACAACAGCGCCTTTCTTTCAAAAGTGCGTACATTGCTCAAAAACCGTTTGTACGTAAAAGCGGTGGCGGTCGGGGTATTGTGGAACGTCGCCACCCACTGTGCCACCCCGTTTTACGCAACCTATCAGATCAGCGAACTCGGGTTTTCCCTCTCGTTCGTCGCGGTGCTCGGCGTGATCTCGTCCATCGTGCGTGCCCTCTTCTCCCGCCGCATGGGACGGTTTGCCGACCGTCACTCCTTTGCGAAAATGATGTTGCTTTGCATGTTGCTGATCGGCGGCGGCTTCGGCATTATGGTGTTCACCGTGCCGCAAAACGGCTACGTACTGTTTACGGCGTATACCGTGCTGTGCGCCGTTGCCAACGCGGGGCTGAACAGCGCGCTGATCAATCTCGTGTTCGACTACGCCCCGCACGACCTGCGCAGTGAGGCACTCGCCTTGCAACGCACGGTGTACGGGCTCGGCGGTTTCTTTGCCGCCGTCGCGGTCAGCCCCCTGATCGCGTATATCCAAGGGAACGGCAACCGTTTCCTCGGTATGTCCGTCTATGCCCAACAAGTCACCTCGGCACTCGCCTTGGCACTCACGCTGGCGGTGGCGCTCTTCCTCTATTTCGGTATGATCCGCACGGAAAAGGCGGTGAACGAATGACCTTAAAAGACGTAGCCAAACGTGCCAACGTGTCGGTATCCACCGCTTCCAAAGCCCTGCGCCAATCGTTTGATGTGTCGGCATCCACCCGTCAGCGGGTGTTGGAAGCGGCACAATCGCTCGGCTATTTTCATGAAAAGAAAAAGGTCGCGGCGGGAAACCACCGTCCCGACGGGTGGACTTTTGCGGTACTCTGTCCCGAAGTCATCAGCCCGCGCTATTCTGCGGCGGTGCAGGCGATCGCTGCGGCGGCGAAAGCGGCGGGGTGCAACACCGTGATCTACAACGTAGGGTTCGACTATGCGGAGGTGTGCGCCATCGCTGAGGCGTGCGTAGACGATCCGCGTATTGATGCCATATTGTCACTGGCGACACTGCGCGAGTTTATCCCCGCGCCCACCGTGCCCGTGGTGGTGTTTGCCGAACAGGCCGCTGCCGCCTGTTCCACCGTACATATCGATCTTGACACCGCCTTCTGTGCCATTCGCGATAAATACGCAGGGTGCACCGTCACCGTCGCGGGCGAACAACTTACCCGTAAGTACCGCCGACAGATCGCACCGTGGCTTTCCTGCGACGAGGTGATCGGCTGCGGACGGTACGATGAGGCGGGTGCCGATGCCGCCGCGCAGTTGCTCGCACGTCCTGCCCTGCCCGATCTGATCATCTGTACCTACGACGAGATCGCCTACGGATTGATCGCCCATTTGACCGCACACGGCGTGGAGATCCCGCGCGATACCGAAGTGATCGCCATCAACAACAGTTACGCTTCGCACTGGGTACACGGCGGCGTGTCCGCCGTAGCGTTCGATTACGGTGACGTATTCGAGGCGGTGGTGCGCGACGTGATACACGACTTACAACAAAAGAAGGTGACCCCGCACCATTGGCGCGTCGCCACCCGTTTTATTGAAAGAAACACGACAACATGACACTATACCAAAACAGAACGAACGCCGATGCGGAATCCCCACGCATCGGCGTTCTTTTATTTTACAGCGCGGTATCGGTACGCTCACGCTTCACGTACGGCGGCCATAAATCAACCCATTGCGAACATATTGACGGCACGGTCGTCATAAGCAGCGATCTCTCCTACGGGCATCTGTTCATCGTTCAAGATCTCCTCACCCAATCCGCACTTCAACATAACGCCCGATGCCGCCCGAAACTCCACGTACGCATTAAACGGCGGGCGCCACTGGCGATTGCCTCTGAGGTCGGCAGCAGCGGCAAACTGCGGCGTCAGCGCCTCGACGGCCGTTTTGCATTTGTCTCCCACTGACACACCGTTTACCGTGTGCCGTTCACCCGTCAGCAACAGACGGCAAAACCGTTCGGGCGCACTACCGTCTTTCGGTTTCCACGTTTCCACTTCACAACCGTCGTAGGTATACACGGTGAACCAACTGTCAGGGTCAGCATCCGTGTATCCGTTAGCATCCACCGCAAGCGGTGTGCCAAGCAGGGCAAACAACGGTACGGCTTCGCATCCGTCCGTCAGCGACAAGCCGTTCACGGAAAACTCCTCGTCATTCAACGTAACCGCCAACGAGACGGTTTCTTTTCTCGCAACGGTTCCGCCAACCTGAACAGACGTCGCCGCCTCAATGCCGATCGCGCTGATCTCGCTTTCGCGGCTCACGTTCCAGTCGCTGTAGTAGAAGGTCACGTCATACGCCGCGTTGTAGGGATACGCCCAACAGTTGTCGCCTCCTAAGCCCGCGTCGCCGTGCGGACGTTCGCGCACTTCGTAGTTTTCGCCCCACTGCTCCGCCAATTCGGCCAACGTCATACCGACCGACACACCGTTGAAGGTATACCGGTGATCTCCCGTGATCCAATTGACCAACCGCTCCGCATCTGCGTTTTCCATCTTCACCGTGTGCACATAGTTGTAATCGGCATACAAGGAAACGTCCTCTTTATACGTGCGGCTCACGAACCAATTTCCTTCGTAACCCGCTTTGTCCAGACTTTCGTACCGCTCGATCGGCTGATGGTTCTGTTCCGTCAACATGGTGCGCAACGGGATCGGGTCACCGCCGACGGTGAAAACGGCATCACCCAACGCGAAGCCGTTTTCCCCCAACGTCACCTCCACCGTTTCGACGGGCGTTTCTTCCCCGCCCGTCGGCGGTACCGTGGTGGTCGTGGTATCCCCGCCCGTGGTGGTGGGGGTGGTCTGCGGCGTTTGACCGCCGCCCGTGCAGGCGGTCATGCTGAACAGCAGCACACACACTAAACACAAAACCAAACCTTTTCGTTTCAGCATAACCGTCCACTCCTTTATGGTTTTATTTCCAATTCCATTATACCCCACCTTCTCTCGTCAGGCAAGTTACAATTTTGTAACCTCGGGTTACAAAATTGTAACTTTTGCCCAACAAGAGCTTTAGGAAGGGATATCTATCATGCTTATGGTATGTACGCTCCTCACACCCAGTTGGGAATCAAGTACGCCTGCTGTTTTTCCGCCATAAACGGCGTAGTCAGTTTGCCGCCGTCCAACCCGTGTGCGCGGATCTCGGCAATATACAACGCCCCGTCCGCTTGTTTCAGCGTAATGGCCACGTATTCGCTGTGGTTCATATAATCGTATTTAAACCACGCCGAAACATTCACGTGATTCTGCCCGTCAAACGGACCGTCCATATACATCATAATGTCGGTCTTGCCCGGCAGTTTCATCCCCATTTTTTGAAATTCCGCTTCCAGGAAGGCGTGTACTTCTGCTAAACCGTACGTAAATTCTTCCTCGTTCGCAGGGGTATACGTGACGCTGTGTACGGCATTTGCCAAAGGAACGACCTCACATTCCACGCGATTCCCCGAGGGAGCAACCCCCGTATAACGATAATATATGTATCCCTCGTATTCTCCTTCGGCGGCAAACGACAGCCGCACCGTCTCACTGTTGATCCGCACTTCCAGCTGCCGTGTTTGATCGGGAAATCCCGCGATCGTTCCCACGACGCGTTGCAATATCCATCGCGCATCGGTCGAATCCACCGTGCCGCTACCGTCCACATCCGCCGAAGTGAGGTTTACCGCCGAAGCGTCTATCTTTCCCACCGTGTACTGCAACACCAACCGCGCATCGGTGGAATTCACCGTACCGTTGCCGTCCACATCGCCGAGAACCCCCGCCACAACGGCCCCCACCCTCCCCACGGGAACAATCGTAAGCAAAAGCACCATTGCCACAAGAATAGTTACTATACGTTTCATAACCGTGCCTCCTTTTGTTTATGAATGTTGTTTTATCGGGTGTTTCGCGGGCAGACAGGGCATCTGTCCCTACTGTACAGGGTAGTTTTATCGGTGAATTTTCAAAAATGCCCTATCCTTGGTTTTATTTTACAATGTACTTCAGTACTTCAGCAATTGTCAACATGTTCTGTATCGCACTACATTATATGGCAAATCCCCTGCTTAGTAGCGATCCAATCTCAAAGAGCTATCACCCAAATAGTGTCGCTGATTGGAACTGCCATATACGGAATCCCAACTATGGTACTCATACACAAAGTCATCTGCCGCGATCATTGCTTCATAGACGGTCTTACCATCTGCACAATTCGCAAAAAATTCTTGCAACCAATAGGCCAAAACAGGAGACGAGGCCGTAATAGAATTCGCAGTTACAAAATGTGCGCCTTTTCGATACATCATTCCTACCAAATTGGTGTTTCGACTCACGTCATCTGCGCCAGTACTGCAGCCGCACAAAGCTGCTAATTTTAATTTTGACAAAGCGTTATGTGCTTTATCGACAACTTTTAAAAAATTTTCACCTGATTCTGTAGAAGAAATCAATCCATCTTTGAACTGAACACAACCCGTCCCACCGTGACCGTTAAACACCCAAAGTGCATCGTCAGACATCCAATCGTACGCATATACAGCACTGGCATCCAACGAATTGGCAGAACCGTACCCCATATTGTCGAGAGCATTTATAATCGGTTCGACATATTGCGCCGTATCTAATCCATAACCGTCATTAGGTTCATAGGTGAATGAAAACACATCTGCAATTCCTCCACCAACCGCTTCCAAAGTCCAATCGTCACTCTTCATCCAATCGGTTGTCTGTGTCCAGTGACATATATTTCCGCCATTATTGATATTGTCATTTTCTGCACGAAGGCCACGAGTATCGTTACTGAGTCTTGTAACAATACGGTAACTACCATCCCAATTTCGTATAAACTTGAACTCTTGTCCCAAGCCGGTATTTTCAGCGTGGAGTTGTATATTAGCGCCATCCGTATTACTGCCGCCATTGGTATCCAGCACCATACTCGTTGCACTTCGCGGAACTAGCTTGAAATACCCGTTCCCTTGCGATTTCACTTGCCATTTTTGTGCATTCGAACCCAACCATGCGGTTTGTGTAACGTTAGAATACGAAGTTGTTCCCATAGCAGTCAGGTACTGATTGCTGTTTTTGTTTTTTATGTAATATATCCCGTTGTTTCTGAGACCGATATTTTCCATAGAAGTCGTATCTGTCACGTATGTCACGCTCAATCGAGGGGGATTATTGACATATTCCCGGCTGCGGAAAGCATGAAAATTCATATCTTCTCCCTCGCGCGACTTCAATAAGATTCCGTAGTTGGGAATGCCCTGCTTCCATGCCATCACCGCTTGCGTAATATAGAAATCATAGCATCCAGGAGTATCTAGTAGAGGATTGGGACCAACATTCACTGTCGTGAGCTTTTCGCTGTTGTAACTAGGTTTGTTTGCCCATGTAATGGTGTTTTCTGTCCACGAACCCGTTACCATATATGCTTCTATTTGAAGTATAGGTTTAGTGTTTGTTGACCCGATGGCATGATAATGGGCGCTAAGGATACAATCGTATGGAACGTGGCTTAACGCAGAAAGATCAAAGCGAACATATGCGCGGCAAACTCCTGCGCTGCTATCCGTCCCAATCGAATAATAGTTCTGCGTTCCGTAGTTTGTCGACGAAAAATTACTAAAGACACAAGCATCCGCATGTGAGGTTGTAGGAATGGTCGTGCCCGCGTTGCGGGTCTGCACCTCACCGCTTGCAGGGGACACTTCGCTACTAATGACGATCTGTTCCGATACGGTCAACACCGTCGGCATCGAGTAGGTCAGCCGATACGTGGAATCGCTCAAACACGTAACTTGGGCTTGAAACTCCGTGTCTTCCAACCGCTGTTCGCTCACCGTTGCAAAATACGCGTAGGACTTCACGACGGTGCCGTTTGCCATCGTCACCAACACGTCGGCACCGTTCGCGGCAACGGCAGAAATGTCGCCGGACAGTGTAGCGGAAAATGAGGGGCTTTGCCCTGCGGGAACCGTAACGGTAGTTGCGTAACCGTCGTAAGTCGCTTCATAGGAGATATCACTCTGTGCGTTTTGGAACGTAACGGCTTTGCCGTCGTCGCGTTTGGCTGCTGTGTACGCACCGCGGGTGGCGAATACGGTTGGAACCACCGTTATCGCATCGTCTCGATACGAAAGGGTAACACCCTTGGCAACGTCTTCATGCACAGCAAGTTCAAATGCATTGGCGTTATTCTTCCACGCTTTACCGTTCGCCGTTTTTACGAGGGTGTTATCGATACGTTTGACAGCTCCCGCTTTGTCCACGTACTTTATCGGTTTATCAAACGTGTATATCGTTCTGGTATCATCTTCATTGACAAACTCAATGGCACTCAAATGTTCTGCAAGGTTTGACGATATATATTTATGCCCGAGCGATTCAATGGTTTCCTGTTCGATCAACCCGCCAAAGGTCAAGTCCTCCGCTTCGGCGGCCGAAGACGAAAAGACGAACAGCATACTGATACACAATGCAAGGCATACAAATATCGATAGATATTTTTTCATAGTTTTCATCCTTTCTGTTTTCAAATGTTTTTCACAAGGATATGCCATCTTTCACTTCGCCGCGCGGGAACGGTCGCGCCCGTGCGGCGACTATGCGGACGTTTGTGTGCCACACTCTGTTTCCAATTCCATACCTTCTTCACCGCGACCACTCCTTTTTCACAAAAAATTTGTACGAGAACAATTTCTTTTTGGGAACTCCCGTCAATTGCATTGTAGCACACCCAATTGTGTTTGTCAACAATATTTGCTATGAATAGTATTGACAACGGAATAGTTTTGTTGGATACTACAATTAGCATATGTCTTTGTATATAATAAAAACGAGGGGCGATTCGACATGAAGACAAAGGAACAAAAATCGCTTGACCGCTATTGCCGACAAGCGCAAAAAGCGTGTCCTCCGGCATTTCGCCGCCGTCTGGCACAAGACCTGCGGGAACACGCCGCCGAGTTTGCGGATGCCGACCCCACGCGGGATATTGCACAATTCATTGAGCAAGCGGGCACTCCCGCGCAGTTTGCCGAAAATTTCGCCGCTTGCCTGTCCCCTGCGGAACAGCAGGAGTTGTTTCGCCGCCACCGCCGCGCTCACCGTATGCGCACGGCGACGCTCGTGATCGGTGGTGTCGTGTTAGCGTTGGTGTTTGGGCTGTGCTTATACATCATTATCGAAAGTGACCCTCTTGCAACATACACGTATGAACACACCATCACAACACATTCTACCGTCCCCAGGAGGTGAGCACGTGAAAAACGAGTTACGCGCCTACTATCGCGCAGCAAAAGCCGCCTGCCCGCCCCCTCAGCGGCGGCGATTGATGCGCGACCTGCGCGAACACGTCGCGACTATACAAGAGGAAGACCCCGCCTGCGACATTATCGCCCGTTTGGGAACGCCCGAAGAGTTTGCCGCCACGTGGGCAGAGCTGTATTACACCGATAAAAAGCAGACAGACCGCGAAAAGCGAAAATGGGTGATCGCATTAGTGTCTATCGTGTTGGCGATCTTTCTTGTTATCGGCGGAACACAAGCGGCCTTGCACTACATATACGAGTACAAGGAAAGCCATGCACAACACGTTTATTTGTAAAAGTGGAGGAAACGATTATGAAACAAAAAATTAAAAAGTATATCAGCGTATTTGTCGCCATAACTCTGCTGTGTTTACCTGTAGGCAGATGCCCTGTCAGTGCGGAATCTCAATCGGCCACTGTCAGCAACGCCACCGATAACACCATCACATGGACGGAAACCACTCCCGAAGGATACACATTGGTGCACACCATCACGCAGGATACCATACCGACCGACACGCAAAGCCGTGCCACAAAAACCGTATCCGGTAGCAAAACAACCACGGTAAAAGACGATTCCACCACGTTATATACCCTTTCGGTGCACGCCACCTTTTCGGTGAACGTCGGCGTTTCGGCAACCTGCACGGGTTGTTCCTACACCTACTCCATCAAAAATTCTTCGTGGCATTTCGATTCCGCCACGGCGACAAAATCGGGGAACACCGCCACCGCAACGGGAAATTTCCACAAGGAAGTGCTGTTTATCACTACTCAAACGAGAACAACTACTGCACAACTTGCCTGCGACAAAAACGGCAATCTCTATGCACCGTAACCCGCCAACACCAAAAAAGACTTGCTAAAACTACTTCTTCTATGTTATGATGTTACGTATAGTCTGCAACCCAAAACAAAAGGGGGGGTGCCGCATATCGCTGTCAACGAAAGTTTCAAGCGCGGTACGGTGGAATTGCTGATCCTGACCTTGCTTGATGAAGAGGAAAAATACGGATATCAGATCTCGCAGGAACTTGCCGAACGCAGCGGCGGGCGGTACACCTTGCTGGAAAGTTCGATGTACCCCATCCTGTACCGCATGTTGGAAAAAGGATTGATCGCCGACCGCACGGAGCTCGTCGGTCGCCGCCGCACACGGGTGTACTACCGCATCGAGCCTGCGGGTAAGGAATATCTTGCCTTTTTACGCAAGGAATACACCTCGCTCACGCGCGGTGTGTTGGATATCCTCGGCATTCACGACCTTGCCGCACTCGACAAAAACGCCTAAAAATTGCCCCTTGACATTTCGGCACGGGGTGTTATAATAATACCTATAAATCGTTGATAGGGACGGGATACGATCCATCACCTCACCCGCAGAGAGTGCCGCCGTCGGCTGAAAACGGCACACGAGGCAGACGTCGTACGCCCCACCGCCCTTGAGAGCGCGCTTGAAAATGCAAAGTAGAGCGCGACGGTTGGCACCGTTATATGCCGCTTGAGGACGGCCTTCGCCGTTGAATCAAGGGTGGAACCACGCAGTACATTTTACCGCGTCCCTTTTGGGGGACGCGGTTTTTATTTTTAAGGAGTGACTTTTATGCTGAACATTACGCTCAAAGGCGGCGACGTCAAACAGGTGGAGCACGGCACCACCGTCGACGCATTGTGCCGCGAAATTTCGATGGGGCTGTATCGTAACGCCTGCGCCGCCCGTTTGAACGGCGCGGTGGTGGACCTGCGCACCCCCCTCACCGCCGATGCGGAACTGGAGATTCTCACCTTTACCGACCCCGACGGTGCAAAAGCGTACCGCCACACCGCCTCGCACATTCTGGCGCAAGCGGTGCGCCGCCTGTTCCCCGAGGTGAAGTTTGCCATCGGCCCCGCGGTGGATAACGGTTTCTATTACGACTTCGACCGTGACGTGGCGTTTACGCCCGATGACCTCGCAAAGATCGAGGACGAGATGCGTAAGATCATGAAAGAAGCCCTGCCGATCGAAGCGTTTGAACTGCCGATCGAGGAAGCGCGTGCGCTGATGGCGGATGAGCCGTACAAACTGGAACTGATGGAAGAGCACGCGGGCAAAGGTGAAGCCATCAAATTCTACCGTCAAGGCGATTTCACCGATCTGTGCGCCGGCCCGCACCTGCCCGATACGGGGTACGTCAAGGCAGTGAAACTGACCTCTTGCACGGGTGCCTACTGGCGCGGCAACGAAAAGAACAAGATGCTCCAGCGCATCTACGGCACGGCGTTCCCCAAGAAGAGCGAACTGGAAGAATACCTTTTGCAGGTGGAAGAAGCGAAGAAGCGCGACCACAACAAACTCGGCCGTGAACTGGAACTGTTCACCACTTCCGAACTGGTGGGTCAGGGCTTGCCGATCATGTTGCCGAAGGGCGCGCGCATCATTCAGCTTCTGCAACGTTTTGTGGAGGATGAGGAGCAGCGCCGCGGCTGGCAACTCACCAAGACCCCGCTGATGGCGAAGAGCGACCTTTACAAGGTGTCGGGGCACTGGGATCACTATCTCG
>CAZESL010000075.1:0-11701 GCA_964515215.1 uncultured Eubacteriales bacterium | reverse complement strand
GTGACGGTTGAGTAAGCGTTGCTTTTCGTCCCACAGTTTTTGCGAAAGGTCCACATAGTAGTTGTGCGGGTTTTCGAAACGCTTTACTTCGTCCCACATGTCCCCGACACTGGCAAGACAGTAGTTGCGGATCTCATCAAGTGAGCGCGTTTGATGCACACATTCGCCCCCGCGGAACAACTCACGCTGTAAGCAAGAGGCAATGAAATTCTCCACTGTTTTGCGTTTCCAGGTGTGTTCGGGATCGAATATCTCATACGGCTTCGTATCGTCGATCACTTCGTCGTGCATGGTGATAACGTCCGCGATCGCCTTACCCGTCGCGCGGTCAAACAAACGCCACAGTTTTTTGAAACCGGGATTGGTGATCTTCGCGACGTTTTCGCTCACCTTGATGCGGGAAACGATCTGCCCGTTCTCTTCCACCGCCGCGAGTTTGTATACCCCGCCGAACACGGGACTGCTCGCCGCGGTGATGAGCCGCTCACCCACGCCGAAACTGTCCACACACGCGTTTTGACGGATCATGTCACGGATCAGATATTCATCCAGTGCATTCGAAGCGGTGATGGCACAATCGGGGAAACCCGCATCATCCAACATTTTACGGGCTTTTTGGCTCAAATAGGTGATATCACCCGAGTCGATACGAATGCCCTTCGGGCGGCATCCCATCGGCACGAGCACCTCGTTGAACGCGCGGATGGCGTTGGGAATACCCGATTTCAGCACGTTGTAGGTATCCACCAACAGCACGCAGGAGTTCGGATAGCGGCGAGCATAAGCCTTAAAGGCTTCCAATTCGTTATCGAACAACTGCACCCAACTGTGTGCCATCGTACCCAGTGCGGGGATACCGAAATCCCGTTCGGACAGCGCGCACGCCGTACCCGCACACCCGCCGATATATGCCGCACGCGAACCGATGACCGCACCGTCCACACCTTGTGCACGGCGGGAGCCGAATTCCATCACCGCACGACCTTCCGCCGCCCGCACGATACGGTTGGCTTTAGTGGCGATGAGCGACTGGTGGTTAATGGTGAGCAACAGCATCGTTTCGATAAACTGCGCCTGCACGGCAGGGCCGCGCACCGTCACGATCGGCTCGTGCGGGAAGATGGGCGTCCCTTCGGGCACCGCCCACACGTCACACACAAAACGAAAATCCCGCAGATAGGCTAAAAACTCCTCGCTGAACAGTTTCTTCGAACGTAAAAAGTCGATATCCGCTTTGGTAAAGGTCAGATTCTTCAAATACTCCACCAACTGCTCCACACCCGCCATGATAGCGAAACCGCCACCGTCGGGCACGCGGCGGAAGAACATGTCGAAGTACACGATCGTGTCCTTCTTCCCTTCCTCAAAGAAGCCGTTGGCCATCGTGATCTCATAAAAATCCGTAAGCAGGGTCAAGTTATCCTGCCCGTAAGGCAATCCAACTGTCTTTTGCATACCTTTGCACCACTTTTCCAAAAATTACAGTTCCACGCCGTTTTCACGCAACAGTTCACGGGCGGAAACCAAGGAGTCCACACCCTCACGGTTTTTAATGGGCGCGAACTCATAATGACGATCGATCTCATAGGAGAGACAATCCTTCATCATGTGCACCATATCCAACACCAGCGTTTCGAACTTGTAACCGTTCGGCGTTTCGGGCTTTTGCAGATCACCGTTCTCGTCAATATACGGGATCTTCTTTTCCACGATATGCACCTGCATGTTGTTGTTCATGTTGTCCTCCAAGGTCGAAAGACGGAACATATAATTCAGGATCACACCAAAGTTGTAACTGAGGTCGCCGTTCTCCTTGCGGGAGGTGAGCATCTCCTCGGTCATTTCGTAGTATTCCACGATCGAGGGCTTGCCGTCCTCCAAGCAGAGCACACCGACGCGCTCGTCGGGCGCGGCTTTACGCACCACTTTCGCGCCGCAATCGCACTCCGAAAGGATGGTGGCACCGACGTAGCAGGGGTCATTGATACGTTGCAACACGTTGTCCACCGAAAACACCGTCAACCATTCCACACCACGGGCTTTCAGCTCGTCAAGATACCCCGCTTTGGCGAGCGACAAAAACCAACCGCCGTTGCCGTTCGGCGACATGGAGAGTTGTGCTTTGCCTTCCATCAGGATCTTACCGTTATAATCCACCGACGGCACCATTTCCTGAATGAAGAAGCGGATATAGTCTTCACTGTAGCCGAAATAGTTATGCTCACGGAAGAAGTTCACCGTATCGTCGTTGTTCTTTTGGCTGGTCATCACATACAGCGGGATCCACGCCCCCGTGCGGTTTACCACGTCCATAATATTTTGGATCAAACGTTCGAACAAATACAGCGGACGGGTCACACCGACGTCCAGCATTCCCTTCGGTTTATCCAAACCGAGGCGGGTACCCTGACCGCCCGCCAGCAACACCGCGCCCACCTTTTCGGCTTTGAGTGCTTCGATGCCGCGCGCCTCAAACTCGGCACGGCGGGCTTCGATCTCAGGGATCTCCAACGCACCGAGCGGTTCCAGATGTCCGCGTTCGGCCGTGATGGCACTTTGATCGTGGATCAGCGAAAGTAAACTCCAATCCACCGCCGCGATCTGCGAGAGCAATCCTTCACGTTCACCCTCGTTCAATTCGTCCCAAAACTTCAGCAAATGCTGCTGACCGTACTGTTCGACCAACGCGTTGGCTTCTGCGTAATTCATAACAAACTCCTCCTCAAATTAGTGCTTACGTTTTATCATTGACTGCAACAGTTGCAGTAAATACCGAAATTCTACCGTACGGATAAACGGCAACAAACACACCGTCCCCGCGCATCCTACACTGATGACCGCACGGCACAGCAACGTAGGCACCGCGCCCATCGCGGGCAACAGACCGCACAGCACACTGCCGCCCGCCATACCCGCCGCCGTCAATACCGCGTACAACAGATAGCGTTTAAAATACCCCGCGGGAGAGCGTTTGAACACGTGCTTATACACGATGCACGGTTGTATCCACAGCGGGATCGCCGCCATACTGACGATATTGGCAAGCAACACGTACTCGATCTTGCCCGTGGTAAGTGCCAACGTCAGCGAAAGCCCCACGTTCAGCACCGTTTCAAACAGCGGCATATAGCGATCGGGGCGGTAAAGTCCCGTGCTGTCCCGCACCACAAAAATGACACGGCGCAGACTGTAGATATAAAAGTAGGTCGCCACCAGCAACGCCACCCCACCGGACAGACGGTTTTCTGCACCGACCCACATACCGATGAACGGTTGAATGAGCAACAGCAAGGTGGTGGAACATACACAGGAGATCACAAAATTGAAATAGTAGAGAACGTTAAATTTCTCGTGCGCCGCATCGGTGTCCCCGCCGGTGAGGTAATCTCCGAAACTCGCGGTAATACCGCTGAAAGTCTGTGTCACCAACGCCGTCACCGCATCGGTAACGGTGAGGTAGTAAGAATACATACCGTTTACTACCGTGCCGAGCACACCGCTGATGATGAGGATACCCGCCTTGTGGGAGGCTACACCGCCGATCTTGTGGAACAGCATCGCATACAGTGTCGCAAATACCGAGCGGCGCTGTTCCTCGCTGATACTCTCCTTCCCGCGCATAGCGTTCAGCTCGGGATACATTCGCTTAAAATTGCGGTGAATGAGCAACGCCGCCGCCACACGGCAGGTCACGCGGATGAGGATATATACCACGAAATTCTTGGTCAGTACCAAGAAGGTGACCTGCAACACCATCGTGAGGAAATTCATTCCCACCTCGTTGATGTTGTTGAGATAATTCTTTTGATCCGCGATCAACATCGCCCGCTGATGGGCAAACAGATACGATGCCAATGTATCCAGTGTATACAGAAAGAAGGTCACACCGATATACCACGGTGAAAGTGTCGTATCCTTCGCCAGTCGGTGGATCAAAAACGCCATCACGAGACCGATGGTCATCACGATCGCCGCAATCAACGCATACGCCCGTTTGTAGAAATTGAGAATGCGGTGGATCTCCGCCTTGTTGTCCTCCGCGATCGGTTTATAGAGCAGATACACAAGCCCCGTACCGATACCGAGTTCCGCAAGCGCCAACATCGAAATGACGCTCTTGAACAGGCTTTCCACCCCCGACAGTTCGGTACCGAACCCGCCTGCGACGGTGTCAAACTGTGCCACGAACACCCAGCGGGTGATAAGCGTACTGATCGTCAGAATAACGTAACTTAAAATGCTGAAAAAGGCATTCTTTATCGCCTTTTGTGTACGTTGCTGTGTTTTCACACTGTCTCCTTTCGGCTGAACAGCCTATCCAGCGCACGCATCGGCGCATCCATGCGATACGGTGCGTCATCGAGCAACATCACCGCAAAACCGAGATATGTCCAAAACACAAATTCCGAGTTTTTCGAAAGGAAGAACAAGGTGGTATCCGCCATGTTGATAAAGACCAACGTCGCAAGGAGGCACGCGAGCATCGTCATCAACGGATACTGCGGATGCGTGCGGTTACGCAGTAACCAGCGAAGCAAAACAAAAGCGGCACCGAAGATGAGTACGAAGAAGAACACACTGCCCACCACGCCGACCGAGACGAGAGATTGCAAAAAGACGTTATGAAAGTGAGAAAGTTTTTCTCCGCTCGTCTCCGAAAGGCGAATGCTGTCTTTCAAGGCAAAGGGACCGTGACCGAACAGCGGCCGTTCAAAGAATGCCGTGATCCCCTGCTTCCAAATGACGGGACGCCCTGTCAGCGTGCCGTGCGGATTCTCACGGTCCACCTTCACGGGCCCTTGATTCTGGGTAGGCTTCTTGTCGGTAACTAATTCGCTCTGCAACGGTTTTTCGGTTTCTTCCTCCCCGCTCGGCGTGTCCGATGTATCCGCCGTGTCATCCTCACTGCTGCTCGGCGGAGGAACTTCGTCGGGGGCGGTATCGCTCACCGCAGGAGTGAAATATTGCGGCAGATAGGCACACCCGTGCCGAATATACGGTGTCAGCAACACCACGGCGGCCGCCGCGACTATCGCCGCTGCAACCCCGATCCCCCACCGTTTGACAGCGCCGCCCGCAAGGCGACCGCGCAACAGCAATACCGCCGCCAACGCCGCAAACAACGCGGTTGCCAACGTCAAACTGCGGGAATTGGACAACACGATATGCACAAAATTCAACAGCACGGAAAGTACCAGCAGCACGCGCAGGCCCCATTTTTTCCCGCGCAAGCGTACCCATTCCACCGCCGCCGCAGCCAAACCGATAAACGCCGTGGGATAAATGGCATTGCGGTACACACCCGTCAAACGTTCCGCCACAAATCCTTGCGGGTACTTATAATCGGTAATATGGCTGTAGAAATAGCCTCCCCATCCGGCAAGGAACATACCGATGCCAACCGCCGCCGCCACTGTAGTCAGAGCGATCATCAACCGGTTGATGATCGCCAAACGACGCATCCCCTGTTCCGTATCCCGTGTCACGGGCGGGTACAGTACCCACAGCGTCACGAAGGAACACACCCAGTTGAGTGCCGTCTCATAGCACGCGGCAGGATACACAAAAGCAACTACCGCCACCGTTACACCGTATGCGGCAAGCAGGCCCGCGATCGGCAGAGCAAACCGCACTTTCAGTATACGGCGAGTAGTGAGCACGTCCCACAGAATGACCGCCCCTGCCCATATGAGGCCGACTTTTTTCCACACCTGTACGTACGCCATAATGAGCGGCACTTCGCTCAAAAAAGAAAACAGAAGAAAGTACACCTGCACGAAGAACGGATCCAACACGAGTGAAAGCGTACTTTTCAATTTATTTTTCACGGTGTCTTCTCCCCTTTCGTCCTAAGTCTTCGATCGCCTGAAGCACACGACGGTTGTTTTGGTCATCGCGGTAACGGAACGTGTTGTCTACCCGTGCCGCGTATTTGTCTTCCATCGTGAAACCTCGATCAAACGATGCCGTCAATTCATCCACCAACGCATCCACCGTCTTCACCACGGGACCGAACCCGTCGTCGGTGAAATCGAAGTAACTTGCGGGATAATGCTTCGCACGGAATTCTTCGTAATCAAACTGAAAATAGCACAGCGGCTTTTTCATATAGGCAAAATCAAAGAAAATGCTGGAATAGTCGGTCACCAAATACGCCGACTCTTTCAGTGCCGTCTGCACGTCGTATTCCTCCATTGAAGCGATGCGTATACGGCTGTTCTCCCCCGTGAAAGCGGAAAGGAACGGTTGCATCTGGCTGTGTGGGAAGAAGAGCAGATGCAGATCGTTTTCTTCCAAAAAGCGATTCAGCCGCTCGTCAGCAAGCAGGCGGCAATAGGTCTGCACGTAGTTGGACCGACGCACTTCCTCCGCTACGTCTTCGGCAGTCTTACCGAACGGCGGATATAACCAAAATCGCCAGGTAGGCATAACCAAGATCTGCTTTTTATCCACCGTAAACGCATTCAGTTCATCGTAGCGGGATAACCCCGTTACCACCACGCGCTCGGGCGGATAGTGCAGATCTTCCGCAATGGCTTGCGCTTCACGATCGGTCGTTGCCAAAAAGAGGTCGATACGGTTATCCTTACACTGCAAAAACGGCGGTGCGTTGTAGATCACACCGTGCTGCAGAAACACCTCTTTGAACCGATACAACCCCATCATCTGAAACTGGCGGCTCATAAACTGGGCGGGAAGCCCTCGCCCCGTACGGGCGCTGATATCCATCTCCGCCGCCCAGGTATACACGTGATGGCGGAAAGAGCCGTGACGGATCACGTGGCCGAGTTTGGCCACCCGCGGGTAGTCCGCGCTGTCAAAGCGAATGGGATAGTACACGGGGCGGTCGGGATAGTTTTCTCTCAAAAATTTGAAAAACCAATACCCGTTATCCCGTGCGGTGTGCTCCATTTCCGAAACGATCCACAAGTGACGCCGAAAAAGCCGCAACACCAATCCGCACGGACAGGACAACAGGATCAAAAAGAGGTCCTTAATATCCACGGGACGGATAATATTCAGTTTTTTAAGCCTTGCGGTCAAATAGGAAAGGTTCACGTATCACACCTGCCCGATTATTTTTTCAGATCCTTCTTGATCTGTGAACTGGAGATCTCGGGAGTACGCGGCAGATACACCACCTCGCACAACTCTTTCAGATCATCGAATTTGCCTTCCCAGTCGTCCCCCATCACGAAGGTATCCACGCGGAATTCCTTCACGTCCGAACGCTTTTGTTCCCAGCACGTTTCGGGGATGACCAGATCCACATAGCGCACCGCTTCCAGCAGTTTCTTGCGTTCTTCATAGGTGAAATAGCACTTTTTCTGCTTGCAATCCCAGTTGAACTCATCGGTCGAGAGCGCCACGATCAAATAGTCGCCCAGTTCCTTCGCCCGCTTGAGCAGGTTGATATGCCCGTAATGCAACAGATCGAACGTTCCGTAAGTGATAACCTTTTTCATACGCCGAAAACCTCCTTCAGCAGTCGCTCACTGCTGTTATTATCGCAATAGGTGTTGATCATTTCGTTCACCGTGCGGCGCGCTTCGCCGTACGTATCATGTCCCGCCGCGACGTCTTTTAAAAACGCCGTCAGCCCCGCATAATCCTCTATTGCCGCACCGGGCATATATTCCAGCGGACGGTCAAACACGAACCCACGGTTGGCTTCGTACTGCGCCATATCGTCAAACACGAAGCCGATCGGACGGTCAAGCAAAAGATAATCCATATACACCGACGAGCAATCGGTAAGCAGTGCGTCCGCCGCACCGACCAAATGATACAGCAGCCCCGGCGTCTTGCGCAAAAAGCGAATGTGCGAGTAACGGCGGCCCTCCGCAGGGATCTCCACCTGCATCGGGTGCAGTTTAATGAGCATCAAACCGTTCATCGCCGCGAGTTCCGTGTTCAGCGTTTCCAACTGTTCCCCCGTGAGAAACGCAATGCCGTCCTCTGCCCCGCCGTTGCCGTCGCATCGCACGTCACCGATCGCACTGCGGCGGTAGGTGGGCATCCACAGGAAAAGACGGTCGAATGCCGTGCGGTCGATACCCATTTGTTGAAGTATATCCGACTGCTCAAACAGTGCGTCGTTACGGGGCTGTCCTGTCAGCAGACATTGCTCGGGTGCACAGTCGAACGCACGCGCCATCACGTCCTGAAACAGCGGTGAGGTCGCAATGGTGTAGGAAAAGCGAAACACCTCGTCAGCAGGGTGTGTCGCGTCCAGTTTCATAATGGTTTTAAGCGGCATACCGTGCCACAAACTGACCACCGTCTGCCGTTTCGGCGGGCGGTTGCCGAACAAGCCGTGGGTGTGAAACACGTATTTTGCGCGGAAATACCGCCACATTCCCTTTACCGAGTGTTGCCGACAGCACCGTTCGGGCGGCAACTCGGCGGGGATCTCACCGTTCAACAGCCACGTGATGCGGTACTGCTTGTCCATACCGCGGCGCACCATTTCTTCATACACCGCGCGGGCATTGTCACTGTAATCGGGGAACGAGCAAAACACGACCTGATCTTTCGCTTTCGGTACGCAAGCGTTCACTAAGCGAAACGCGCGGGCAATCATACCGCTCATACCGCACCCTCCAGCGCGGCACGCATACGCGCCGCCAGTTCCTCCGCCGAAAACGGATCGAAGAAGGACGCTTTATCGTACCCCGCTAAGATCTCGTTCGAGAACGGGCAATCCGAGGCGATCACGGGGGCGCCCGTGAGACGCGCTTCGAGCAGCGGCAAGCCGAACGTCTCCACATAAGACGGGAACAACAGTACCGCACGGGCGTACCCCGCCATCACCGCTTCCCGCGGGATCTGCCCGAGCAGTTCCACACGTTTTTCGGCGGCGGGATATTTTTGGAGTTGCGGCAACTGTTCGGCACGCAAGGTCAACTGCACGGTGAAATCCTCCACCCCTTCGGCGGCCAAACGCTCAATAGCTTGGAAGATAACTTCGTGATTTTTGTAACTGAGCGGGGACGCGGGATAGAAGAAGGTGCGCTCCCACTTTTGCGGATCAAACGTCTCGGTTATCGCGACGTTGACTTTGGGGGCTTCCAGCACCACTTTATCGGGCGAGATACCCGCCTTTTCACAAGCGGCGGTCTTCATCCATTCGGTCTGCACGATCACCTTGTCCGCCACCCGTAACCCGCGCAGAATGCGGGGTGCCAGAATATGCTGATACACCCAAAACAGCGGATTATCCCGCAGTTTGAACCGAATACCGCAAAACGGCAACGGCTGATGCAGATACATCGTCTGCGGCACCTTCGCCCCCGTGACCGCCGTATTCTGCAAACTGAACACGCGGGTGATCCCCTCCTCTTTCATCAAGCGGGGTAAGGTCACGTGTTCAAACCACAGGCGGTGTAGCCAACTGCGCTTCACCCACGGGAACCGCCGCACACGCAGATGGTCGGTCTCCTCCAGTTCAGGCAAGCTTACGCAAAACACGAAGTTCGCCCGCGTGTCCTCACGCAGACGGTCGTAGTATTCCTGCAAAATGCTCAGTGCACCGCCTTCGGCGGCGGCAACGTCCAGTACCAATACCGTTTCCATTTGGTCACCTCGTCTCGCAGACCTCGTCGAACAGGGCGTACAACGTGGTCATGAATTTTTCCTTGGTGCAATGTTCATCGTAATACCGTCGCCCGTTTTCGCCTTGCCGACGGCTGCGGGCGGGGTCGCTGATCATCTCGTGCATAATGCGGGCAAGACCTTCGCTGTCCCCCGCAGGCACCGCAAGCCCGCAATCCACCCTTTCGGTGATGGCGGCGGAAATGCCGTTACAAGATACCGCGATCGGTTTGCCGGCACTGACGTATCCCTGCCATTTCGACGGCAGCGTAGAGGCACCCACCACGCTATCGGTGAGGGTCAGCAAAAAGGCATCCGCCAATTTGTAGAAGGAGAGCAATTCCTCGGGCGGGAATTTGCCGTGGAACGTGATGTGATCGTTCACTCCGAGATCGGCCGCCAACTGTTCACACCCCGCGCGGGCAGAGCCGTCCCCCACCATGTGGATATGCCACGGATCGCTCGCTTTTTCCTTCAGCAGAGCGGCGGCACGCACGATGTTTTCCACATCCTGCGCCGCACCGATATTGCCCGCAAACATGAAATCGGTCACACCGTTTTCCTCATACACCCCTGCCACTTCGCAATACAGGTCTTCCGCGTGTTGGGGCATCAGTACCAACCGCTCGGGCGGCACTTCGTTCACCGTGGTAAGATACTCCTCAAACGGTTCGGAAGTGATCGCCACGCGGTCGGCGGCATTAAACAGGTCACGGCTGACCCGCTTCATATATTTGAAAAGCGGCGACTTCTCCCCCACGCCCCAGACTTTGAGGCACTCGGGCCAAATATCACAGCAATAAATGACCAGCGGAGTCTTGCGGCGTTTATGCAGTGCCACCGCAGGGATCACCTGTAACACGGGCGAAGTCTCATACGAATAGATCACGTCAGGCTTTTGCCGCGTGAACTTAGCGTACAGCCATCCGCTCACCACGAAGGAGATGTAGTTGAGCATTCGAAACAGTACGCCGCTGCGGCGCGCCACGGTAGGCACCCGCACCACGTTCACCCCCGCCACCGTTTCACGGCGACGGCGAAACCAACGGTATTCTTTGGGAATACGCGACGTCGTATAGTCGGGCAGACCGGTCAGCACCGTCACGTTGTGACCGTCGGCCGCCATCTGCTGTGTGATCTCATTAATACGAAAATTATCGGGATAATACATTTGCGAAACAACAAAAATGTTCATATCCGTCACCTGCCGTTGCGATTATTCAATGTCCTCGCCGTTTTCCAGTTTGGCAAGCATGTCCACCCGCGCCTGATGCCGTCCGCCCTCATACTCGGTGGTAAGGAAGGTACGCACGATGGCCTTCGCCAGCTCCACGCCCACGATGCGCGCACCGAACGCCAACATATTGGCGTCGTTGTGACGGCGGGTCAGTTCCGCCGACAGCGGGTCACTGCACAAGCCACAGCGAATGCCGCGCACCTTGTTCGCGGCGATCGAGATACCAATGCCCGTGCCGCAAATGACGATGCCGCGGTCACACTCCCCCGACGCCACCGCGCGTGCGGCACGTGCCGCAAACACGGGATACGCGCAACTCTCCTCGGTGTAGGTGCCGAAATCTTTATAGGTCAAGCCCATTTCATCCAGCAATTTGATGATCTCCTTTTTCATGCCGACAGCGGCATGGTCACACGCCAATGCGATCATTTGAAGCACTCCTTCGCCATTACTTTTGAGATAATTATAATATATTTAGTATATCATACCACACAAACATAAAAAAGGCAACCGTAAATCGTATAAAAACATATTCCGATCACACCACCCGCGCGCACGACGCAGAAAACGCCCCTACCTCCCCTCGACCTCTCTCACTGCGTAAAAGTTCACTTGACATTTTCCGGCACATTGGGTATACTGGTATACGATCCGATCACACAAAGTCGGACGTGTTACCGGGGTGTGGCGCAGTTGGTAGCGCGCGAAGTTTGGGAGCGTGCCCGGCAGTTATAGCCGAGATTTTACGGAAGTCCCGAAAAGCCTTTAACGGTGCGGACTTTCGGCACTTTATAAAAACGTAAAACAGCGTGGATTTTGAGTTTGACCACAGTTTGTCCCACTTCCACGCAGAAAGACCAAAATTTAATA
>CAZESL010000074.1:0-11707 GCA_964515215.1 uncultured Eubacteriales bacterium | reverse complement strand
AAACGAGACCCCAAGTTTTTCTTGGAGTCTCGTTCTCTTAACTTAATGACATTGGGCAGGAGATGGGGTGCTTTTTCAATTCGAGGGTGTTCATTCTCAGGAACATCGCCGATAGAATTTGGAATAGCATCCGCTTCGAGCGATGTTCGGACAGCATCCCCTTGCATCTTCAAGGGGAGCCATAGCCTTCTTCTGTTTGTGCAAAAACCTTTAACGTGACAGCCCCGTTTTTTTGTCGTATGCCGTTGCATTTCGCGGGGAGATATGGTACAATAGGCGCGTTATGAAAGCGAGGTTTACGCGATGAAACTTTCACGGTACGTCGGCGATAAGGCGTTTTATCGTCACGTTTTGGCGGTGGCGGTGCCGATCATGTTACAAAACGGCATCACCAACTTTGTGAATATGCTGGACAACCTGATGGTCGGGCGTGTCGGTACGGTGGAAATGACGGGTGTCGCGGTGGCGAACCAGTTGTTTTTTGTGTTTCAACTGTGCTTGTTCGGTGCGGTCTCGGGTGCGGGTATTTTCGGCGCACAGTTTTACGGTAAGGGTGACCACGAAGGGTTGCGCCACAGTTTCCGTTTCAAATTGTTGCTCTGTGCCGTGCTCGTTGCCTTGTGTGCGGGCGTGTTTTGGTTCGGCGGGGAATGGCTGATCGGCCAATTCCTGCAGGGCGAAGGTGCGGCAGAGGATGCGGCCGCGTCGCTTGGGCACGCGCAGACGTATCTGCGTATTATGATGATCAGTATGATCCCGAACGCCCTGATCCAGACCTATGCCAGTACCTTGCGCGAAACGGGCGAGACGATGCTGCCGATGAAGGCGGGCGTGGTGTCGGTCGTTGTGAACTTGGTGCTGAATACGCTGTTGATCTTCGGCTATTTGGGCTTCCCGAAACTGGGGGTCGCGGGGGCGGCCATCGCCACGGTCGTGGCGCGTTTTGTGGAAATGCTTATCGTGATGGTGTGGACACACCTGCATAAGAAACAGAACGTATTCATCGTGGGCGCGTACCGTTCCCTGCATATCCCGCTTCGTTTGGTTGGCAATATGACGGTGAAAGGTGCGCCGCTGATGCTCAATGAGGCGCTGTGGTCGCTCGGCGTCACCATGCTCAACCGCTGTTATTCGGTACGCAGTTTGGACGTGGTGGCGGCCACCAACATCTCACAGACCTTTTGGAATGTGTTTTCGGTCGTGTTTATGTCCATCGGCACGTCGATCGGTATTATCGTGGGGCAGTTGCTCGGCGCCCAAAAGTTCCGCGAGGTGCGGGATACCACCCGCAAGATGATCGCCTTTTCGTTGGCAGTCAGTGTGGTGATGGCGGGGGTATACATTCTGTGTTCGGGTTGGATTCCGCTTCTGTATAACACCACCGATGCGGTGCGGACGCTTGCACGGGGGATCATTATCATCAGTGCGCTGTATATGCCGATGGACGCGTTCGTGCATGCGACCTATTTCTCCCTGCGGTCAGGCGGCAAAACGGGCATTACCTTTATCTTTGATTGCGGTTTCGTGTGGCTTTGCCAGGTGCCGCTCGCGTTCGTGCTGTCGCAGTATACGGCGATGCCGTTCCTCGCACTGTACGCGTGTTGTCAGGCGGTCGCACTCGTGAAATGTACGCTCGGCTATATCTTCCTAAAACAAGGGAAATGGATACGCTGTGTGGTCAGCGATGAATAATAGTTTAATGCAAAAACTCGGCTTTCGGTCACACCGAAAGCCGAGTTTTTGCATATATTATCGTAGGGTGTGTAAGATCGGCATAATGCCGGTGGGGACGATATCCACCGTGGCGTATTGCTTGTTGTACCCGAGTGAGCCGGGATTGATGAGATACAGCCCGTCTTCGTACAGCGACAGCGGCTGGTGGGTGTGCCCGAACAGCACGATATCCGCTTGCCGTTCGCGGGCGGCGTAGTCGATGCGGGAAAGGCCGAATTTGACCGACCACAAATGCCCGTGGGTGAAGAAGATGCGGCGGCCGCCCACCGTTTCTTCGCGGTTGCCGAGCAGACCGCAAAAGGCGGGGTCGCAGTTGCCGCACACACCGAAAAAGGTGCGGTCGGGATTGGCTTCGGCGATCTTTTCAAACTCGCGCGCACCGTCACCGAGGAAAAAGACGTGTTTCGCTTCGGGTTGTTCCCACAGAGCACTTTGCAGGGCGTAGCCGTCACCGTGTGTGTCCGATACCACCAAAATACGCATAAGATCGCCTCCCGCTACATACTATAACATACTCTACAAATTTTGAAAAGAGGGTTTTTATGGCCGATAACAAATTGAATCAAGAACAGTTGTACGCCCTGCTTCAATATGCCGCCCGTAAACTCGGTACGACTCCTGCGGGAATGGCACAAGCCCTTGCCGGCGGCGGTGTCGAGAACTTGGCGGCACAGCTTTCCCCCGAAAATGCTGCCAAACTTCGCGCTATGATGGGGGATACGTCACGCGCACAGCAGTTGCTTGAGTCCCCGCAGGCGCAGGCGTTGATACAAAAACTGCTGCAAAAATAAGTATCGGAGGCGACGGTGTGGATAAGGAGTTGAACGACCTGTTCGGTCAACTGATGAGCGACCCCGCAACGGTGGAAAAACTGGGGAGTATGCTCTCGTCGCTGACCGCCGCACCGCCCCCTGCCACGGAAGACACGGGCGGTGGTGCAGCGATGGCACAACTCCTGCCGCTGTTACAAGGGGTGATGAGCGGCGGGGACGACCGCGAAGTCGTCCTTTTGCGCGCGTTACGTCCGTATTTACACGGTGGGCGGGAAAAACGGGTGGACGAAGCCATTGAGATGTTGCGACTGGCGAAATTGTTGCCGCTGATAACGGGAAGACAGGGGGATACGTCACATGGTTGGTGAGAGTATGTTGATGGGGCAGGAGATACGGCAAAAGCAACGGGAGGCGGAAGAGCGGGTGCGGCGTATGCGGGAGGAAACCCGCCGCGTCGCACGACAGATGGGGGAGGAGAGACCTGCCGTTTGCCCATCGCCGCCCGCGCGTGAGAGCGGGCGGTGGTTGCCGCTTGTGCTGGCTCTCGTCATCTTAAAAGAGGGCGGGCCGATGCCGCTCGTGTTAGCGCTCATATATTTGTCGTTATAAAGGGGCTTTTCAAAAGCCCCTTTTCGTTATTTTCTTGACAGTTACAGCCGTTTTGTGGTACTATCTAAAATGGAATATGAGGTGGTTATATGGCAGGCGTATTGACATTGGTGGGCACACCCATCGGCAATCTGTCGGATTTTTCGCCGCGGGCGGTGGAGGCACTGGAAACGTGCGATTTCATTGCCGCGGAGGATACCCGTGTGACGATGAAATTGCTCACGCATTTCGGCATTAAGAAGCCGCTCGTGAGTTATCACGAACATAACAAACGCGCAAGCGGCGAGGCGCTGTGTGACCGCTTGGAAGCGGGGGAGAACGGGGTGCTGGTGTCGGACGCGGGTATGCCTGCCATTTCCGACCCCGGTGAAGACTTGGTGGCGCTCTGCTATGAGCGCGGCATCACCGTGACGGCGGTGCCGGGACCGACGGCGATGGCGACCGCACTGGCGCTGTCGGGGCTTCCCGTGGGGCGCTTCACGTTTGAAGGGTTTTTGTCCACGGCGAACCGCTCCCGCCGCGAGCATCTGGAGAGTATTAAGAACGAGCGGCGCACGATGGTGTTTTACGAAGCGCCGCACAAGCTGATCTATACGTTGGAAGACCTTTTGAACACGCTCGGCGACCGTCGTTTGGCGTTGGCACGAGAACTGACGAAACTGCATGAGGAAGTGCGCCGTACCACTCTCGCCGAGGCGGTGGCGTGGTACCGCGAAAACGCACCGCGCGGGGAATTCGTGTTGGTGGTGGAGGGGGCACCCGAAGCCGTGCCCGAAGAGGTCACTGCCGAAGACGCGGTAGCACTTGCCCGCCGTTACGTGGCGGAAGGGGCATCTGCCTCCGAAGCGGCGAAACGTGCCGCCGCCGAAAGCGGACGGCGCAAAGGTGAGATATACAAACAACTGACGGTGGAGGGATAAGCGATGGAATTTTTTGAAGCGATCGGCGGTGTGAAGACCGTCGTGTTGGCGGTATGCGCGGCGGCGATCGCGTGGTATCTGCACCGTCTGTCTAAGAAGGAAAAGCAGGAAAGCGCTTCTCTGCGGCTGACCGCCGAAACGTTGGCGGCAACACCCGATGACAAACTGGTGAACACGGTGATCCGTGATCTTTTGAATTCGTGTGAACAGGCGCGAAAGGGCGGTTCTCTGCCGTGGTCGGCACCCGATATGTACCGCATGGTGACCGACTGGTCCAACCCGCAGGTGAACGTGTACGCTGTGTGGGTGGCGGTGAAAGAAGCGGAAAACGGCGGTATCGCAGGAATGAAAGCATCGCCGTCGGGTGCGTTTTTCGATCTTGCGGCGGACGGCTTTGCACAGATCGGTGCCACGGCGTGTGAAGCGGCGTTTCGTGCCGAGGACGAGGAGGCGTTTGTCGCCGCCGTGGCGGCGGAAGACCCGCTCACCTTGTGTATTGAGTATATCCGCGACAATGCGGAGATGTTTGTGGGAGAATAACGATGGAAACGATGCGTATTACAAGTGACCGCATCGCGGCGGTGCGGTTTCACGGCCGTACAGCCGTGAAGGACGGCGGGGTATATATGCCGTGGTCGGCCGGTGGGTTTACGGTGCGGTTTTACGGCACGGAACTGCGGGCAACGCTCGCGGCGAATAACACCGAGGTGGAAAACGGCCGTCCGTACGTCCGCGTGTTTGTGGACGGTGAGCAGGAAGAACGGTTCGGGCTGTTCGAGCCGCAAAGCGACGTCCTGCTTGCCGCAGGCCTTGCGGAGGGTGAGCACACGGTCACGGTGCTGAAATGCAGTGAGGCGTCGCGCTCGCATATCGTATTACACGCGCTGTCTGCCGATGGGGCGCTTTTGGCGCCTCCGCCGTGTGATACTACCCGCCGTATGCAGTTTATCGGGGATTCCATCACCACGGGTTACGGCGTGCTGGCGTCACCCGAGCAGACCGAGTTTACCACTGCCGAGCAGGACGCTCTCGCGGGGTATGCCATGCAGGTGGCGGATGCGTTGCATGCCGAGGCACAGCTGTTTGCGATCTCGGGATATGCTATTCATCAGTCTCCTTTCGGACGACCCATTCCGCCGCTCTACCGCTTTGTCGACGGGGCAGGCGCGTGCGAGTTACCGTGGGATTTTGACCGTTTTCAGCCGGATATTACGGTGGTCAATTTGGGCACGAACGACCACGCGTGGTTTTGCAACGAATGTGCGGCGCATCTTTCGGAAGAGGAACGTCACCGCGCGATCGAGGAAGCGTATTACAACTTCCTGAAAGAGTTGCAGAAGATCCACCCGTACAGTCGGTTTTTGTGCGTGATCGGTATGATGTACGTCTTTGTGATCGAAGACGTGGCACGTGCGGTCGCCCGTGCCGCCGCCGAGGGCGTGGACGCGCGTTTTCAGCGTCTGCCGCTGGCAGAGGAGTGGCGCGTGGGACACCCTGCGCTCTCTACGCACAAGACAGCGGCGGACATCCTGACACCGTTGATCGCCGAATGGATGGGATGGGGATAAAATATGAAACGTGCGGTCTCTATTGCTTTAGCGGCAATATGGGTCTTTCTCGGTGGTGCATTACCGCTTTTTGGTGCGGCGGCGGAAAATGAGGGGATCTATACTTATGCGGTCACAGACGGTCAAGCGACGGTTACCCGCGTGAGTGTATCGGTCAGCGGCGAGGCGGTAATTCCCGCCACTCTCGGAGGTTACCCTGTTGCACACATTGGTGAGAATGCGTTTTTCTATTGCGGGAAACTTACGTCGGTCATTTTACCAAACGGTATAGAAACGATCGGAGACAGTGCCTTTGAAGGCTGTGCTGCTCTCACTTGTATAACGCTTCCAAACAGCGTACAATATATTGGAAACGAGGCGTTTTGCGGGTGTTCTTCGCTCACGGCAGTGACGATGGGAACAGGCGTGACATACATCGGTGAAAGAGCGTTTAAGAATTGCAGTGCGTTAGCGGCGGTGACCGTCCCAAACGGTGTGACAACCATCGAAAAGAGCACGTTTTCCGGTTGCTTGTCGCTTGCCGCCGTGACTTTGCCGAGCGGTGTGACAGCCATTCGAGGCGGCGCTTTTTTTGATTGTACCTCACTCGGTACGCTTGTCCTGCCGCGTGGCGTGACAAGCATCGGCAGTAATGCGTTTTATAATACCGGTTACTACAATGATACTAGCAATTGGACGGACGGTGTGCTGTATATCGGTGATCATCTGATCGAGGCAAAACGAACGCTCAGTGGTTGCTATACCGTGAAAAACGGTACGAAAACGATTGCTGATACGGCGTTTGAATTGTCCGAAGTTACAGCAGTGGTCATTCCGCAGGAGGCGGTGAGTATCGGCGACAAGGCCTTTGCCTATTGTTGGAATCTCACATCGGTGCAGATCGGCAACGGAGTGACCGATATAGGCGAACTGGCTTTTTACGATTGCCCGCGGTTATCGACGCTCTTTCTGCCGGTGAGCGTGATCGCTGTTGGAGAAAAGGCCTTTGCCGAAACAGCCCCGTGTGAGATATGGTACAGTGGCTCGGCCGAAGACCGTACGGGAATACGGTTCGCAAGCGACGAAGTGTTTGCGGTCACATGGCATATGGGAGCGTGCAAAGAAGAGCATACCTATGATGATGTGTGTGATATTCAGTGCGGTATGTGCGGATGGATGAGAAATGCTCCGCATGAATATACCCGCATCTGCGACGCAGTGTGTCGCAGATGCGGTGCCGTGCGTAAAAGCACCCATATCTATACGGGAGAATGCGATGCCGTCTGTGATGTGTGCGGTGCGGCACGTGAGGCCGAAAGAAATCACACGTACGATACGTTCTGTGACGCACAGTGTAATGTATGCGCCATGTCCCGTGCGGTGATCCATGTTGACAGTGACAGCGATCGCATCTGCGATATGTGCGGTACGGCGTGTCTGTCGGGCGATGTGAACGGAGATGGCAAGATCGACTCCACCGATGCGCGCCTGGTTCTGCAATATGCTGTGAGTAAAATTGAGGCATCTGCGATCCGACTTGCGGCGGCGGATGTTGACGGCAGCGGTGTGGCAGATTCCACCGATGCTCGGTTGATATTACAGTATACGGTTCGTAAAATTACCGATTTTCCTGCGTGATGCGTTATCGGAGATCGAGGCTGAACGGATATTTCTTGCAACAGCGGTGTTTGTGTGATATACTACCCTATATGCAACGTTTGTAAAACGGATAAGGAGGATGCTCTTATGGATAAATTGTTGAAACTGCTTGATACCAATGCACGGCTCACCACCGCGCAGATGGCGGCGATGCTGAACACGACGGTGGAAGATGTCGAGCAAAAGATGACGAAACTGGAACAGGACGGCGTGGTGCGTGCGTACAAAGCACTTATCGACTGGGAACGCACCGACCGTGAATGCGTCACCGCGGTCATTGAATTGCGCGTGACCCCGAAGCGTGACTACGGTTTTGAGGGCATTGCCGAAACGGTGATGCGGTTTGACGAAGTGGAAAGCGTGTATCTGATGTCGGGCGGGTATGACCTGCTGGTCACGGTGAACGGCCGCACCTTCAAAGAGGTGTCGATGTTCGTGGCAAAGCGTCTCTCCACGCTGGATTCGGTCATTTCCACCGCGACCCATTTCGTGTTGCGCCGCTACAAGGAAAGCGGTGTGATGTTCCTCGGTGAACAGAAGGATGAGAGAGGGGCTTTTTGACCCATGGATTACAGTAAGGTTTTGAATTCGACGCTGGCATCCTTGCCGCCGTCGGGTATCCGCCGCTTCTTCGATATTGCGAACGAAGTGAAGGCGGACGATATGATCTCCCTCTCCATCGGTGAGCCGGATTTTGCCACCCCGTGGCATATCCGTGAAAAGGGTATTACTTCGTTGGAACAGGGAAAAACGTGGTACAGCGCGAACGCAGGTCTCTTGGAACTGCGTGAAGCCATTTCCCGCCGTATCGCACGGCACACGGCGGTGGAATTTGATCCCCGCAGTGAGATCGTGGTCACGGTGGGCGGCAGTGAAGCGCTGGATATCGGCATCCGTGCGTTGGTGAATACGGGGGACGAGGTGTTGGTACCCTCCCCGAGTTTTGTGTGTTACGCGCCGCTGGTGGCAATGGCGGGCGGTGTGCCCGTGTCCATCGTGACGAAAGCGGAAAACGGCTTTCGCCTGACGGCGGACGAGTTGCGTGCCGCTATCACCCCGCGCACAAAATTGCTGATCCTGCCGTTCCCGAACAATCCGACGGGCGCGGTCATGCGCCGCGAGCACTTGCAAGCGATCGCGGACGTGTTGCGGGATACCGATATTATGGTGATCTCGGATGAGATCTACGGTGCCTTGACCTACGGCGATGCGCCGCACGTGAGCGCGGTACAGATCGATGGACTTCGTGAGCGCACCTTGCTGGTGGACGGTTTTTCCAAAGCGTACGCGATGACGGGATGGCGACTCGGGTATATCTGCGGGCCCGCGCCGGTAATGAAGCAGGTGGTGAAACTCCACCAATACGCCATTATGTGTGCGCCCACCACAGCACAGCACGCGGCGATCGAAGCAATGGAAAACGGGGACGAGGATATCGCCTACATGCGCGGCGAATACGATGCGCGCCGCCGTTTGATCCTGCGGGAACTGAACGATATGGGGCTGACCTGTTTTGAGCCGGAAGGCGCGTTTTACGTGTTCCCCTCGGTTCAAATTTCGGGGCTGTCTTCGGAGGAGTTCTGCGAACGGTTATTGCATCGCCATCACGTGGCGATCGTGCCCGGCACGGCGTTCGGTGAAGGCGGCGAAGGGTTCGCCCGTATCTCGTATTGCTATTCGGTGAACCACATTATGGAAGCGATGAAGCGCATTCGCCGCTTCCTTGAGGAATTGAAAGAGGAAGCGCGATGACGGTGCGGGTTTCGGCCCCTGCCAAACTGAATCTGACGCTGGACGTGTTGGGTGTCAGGGCAGACGGCTATCACGAAATGAAAAGCGTGATGCAGGCGGTAGATCTCTGCGACACGGTGGAACTCACCGAAACGGCAGGCGGTATTACCCTTGCCATCACGGGCAGTGACCTTGTGCCCGACGAGCGCAACACGGCGTATAAGGCCGTCGCGGCGTTCTTGCGGCATATTCACCGTGAGGAGTTCGGTGTGCATATCGTTTTGCACAAGCGCATTCCGATGCAAGCGGGCATGGCGGGCGGCTCTGCCGATGCCGCCGCCGTATTGGTCGGTATGAACGCGCTGACGGGTGCGGGATTGTCGGTCGAAACGCTGTGTGAGCTCGGCGCTACCGTGGGGGCGGACGTGCCCTTCTGCGTGGCGGGCGGTGCCGCGGTAGCAAGCGGTATCGGCACGACACTTCGGGCGGTAACACCGCTGCAAAGCGGGTGGATCGTGGCAGCGAAACCCGTCGTGAGCGTCTCCACGGCGGAGGCGTACCGCGCCATCGACGGCGCCGAGGGTCTGCCTACTCCCGATCACGAGGGCATGTGTGCCGCGATGGCGGCGGGGGATCTCACCCGCGTGGGGACGTTGCTCTGCAACGTGTTTGAAGAGGCGTTGGCACTGCCGGCGGTGACGGCGTTGCTCGATGAACTGCGTGCGTTTTCACCGTGCGGGTGCCGCATGACGGGCAGTGGCTCGGTCGTGTTTGCGCTGTTTGAACGTGAAGCGGAGGCGGCTCGCTGTGCGGCGGCACTGCAAGAGAAATACGAAGAAATCTATATTTGCCGTCCGATCACGGGCGGTGCAGAGGTGCAAGTATGATCTATCGTAAATTCGGTAACACGGGCGAGACCATTTCGGCGATCGGCTTTGGGTGTATGCGTTTACCCGAAATCGAAAAAGACGGCGTGTGGTCAATGGATCAGGAAAAGATCAACGAGATGTTCCGCTATGCGTACGAGCACGGCATCAATTATTTCGATACCGCCCCTTTCTACTGCCATCACAACAGTGAAGCGGCGGTGGGCGAGGGAGTGAAGCCCTTCCGCGACAAGGTGCTTTTAAGCACCAAACTGCCTGCGGAGAAACTGAAGCAGGCGGACGAGATGTGGGAGTATCTGGAGCGGAGTCTGACCCGCATGCAGACGGATCATATCGATTTTTACCACATCTGGGCGACCAACTGGAACGATTTTTCGAAATTCGTGTTGGAACGCGGCTTGTTGCCACTGTTGCGGCAGGCGAAGGAGCAGGGGATGGTGCGCCATCTGTGCTTCTCCTTCCACGATAAGCACGAGAACATCTGCCGTATCATCGAAGCCGCCGAAGCGGAAGGCGTGCCGATGGAATCGATGCTCGTGCAGTACAATATGCTTGACCGCGGCGTGGAGGATATGCTGAAATATGCGAACGGCGAAAAAGGGCTCGGCACGGTCGCGATGGGCCCCGTGGGCGGCGGTCGACTGGCGGCGCGCACCAAGTTTACCGATGCGCTGGCGGGGGATGCGGGTCTCACGTCGTACGAGTTGGCGTTCCGTTTCGTGCTGGGTAATCCCAACATGTGCTGTGCGCTGTCGGGTATGCAAAACCTCGATATGGTGAAGCAGAACTGCGCCATCGCGGAAAGCGAACGTCCGCTGTCAGAAGCGGAGTGGCACACGCTTGGCGAATCGGTGGAAAAATTGCGCCGTTTCAGTGAACTGTATTGCACGGGTTGCGGGTATTGTCAGCCCTGCCCCGTGGGGATCAATATCCCGTACATCTTCGATCAGTACACCCACTACAACGTGTACGGCCTGCCCGAAAATGCCAAAAACGGCTACCGCCATTACGTGGAAAAGGATAACGGCAAGACCTTTGCGGATTGCATCGGTTGCGGCAAGTGCGAAGCGAACTGTCCGCAAAAACTGCCCATCCGCGAAAAACTGGAAACGGTGGACAAAGCCCTGCGTGCGCTGTGGGAAAAGTGATTAAATAACAAAAAACCGTCCAAACTGTGTGTATCACGGAAAGGACGGTTTTTTATTATGCGTACGTTTGTAAAAGCGCTGGCGGCGGGAACGGTCGCGGCAATGGTGTTGTCACTTTGTCACTTCAACGCACTGTGCGGGGATATTCGGCAAGGGGTAGTGCGCCTGCACGTGTTGGCGCACGACGACACGCGGGAAGAACAGGAGTTGAAACTGGCGGTACGGGATGCGGTGCTGACCGCCGCTGACGGGTTGCTCGACGGGGTGGAGAGCACGGCAGGCGCACTCGACACGGTGGCGGCGGCGTTGCCGCGACTGGAAGCGGCGGCGAATGCGTGTTTGGCAGAGTGGGGCAGTTCGCACACCGCCGCCGTGACCTTAGAGCCGACGTATTTTACCACCCGCACCTACGAGGCGGGCACGCTCCCTGCGGGGTGGTACAATGCACTTAGGGTAGTGATCGGGGACGGCGCGGGGCGCAACTGGTGGTGCGTGGTGTTCCCGCCGCTGTGCCTTTCGTCAGCCGTGAAGCCCGCCCGCCTGGATGACGTGTTGGACGAGGAAGCCGCTGCGGTGGTGGAAAACGCCCCGCGCTACGAAGTGCGGTTCAAAGTGGTGGAATGGGTATCCGGGTGGTTTGGAAAGTAGGGGCGGCAATCTGCCGCCCGCGGATGACCTCTCCGTCACTCGCTCGCGCTC
>CAZESL010000073.1:0-11856 GCA_964515215.1 uncultured Eubacteriales bacterium | reverse complement strand
CGCTGCTGTAATCACTAAGGAAATAAGCCTCTGCCGCTCTTCGTCTTATAGTCAGTACCCCAGTCCGCCATGGCGTCCAGCACAGGCTTGACGCTGTATCAGGTCTCGGTGAGGGTGTACTCCACCCGCGGCGGCACCTCGGCATACACCGTGCGCGAGAGCAGACCGTCCGCCTCCATCTCTCGGAGCTGGCTGGTCAGCACCTTCTGGCTCACGCCGCCTATCGAGCGGCGCAGCTCGCCGAAGCGCTTCGTGCCGCCGAGCAGGTCGCGCATACGGTTTTCAAGTTTATCCATGTATTCCCGCACAAGTTCGGGCGAGCGTTCTTCCACGAATGCGACCGCCGAAAGCAACGTGTCGCGACGGGTGAGGATATCCTCCCGCATCTTAGCACCTTCCCGCTCGCGCATTTCCACAAACCGCACGAGTGCGGCCTCCACCACCGAACGCACTGCCGCCCATACGGCATCTTCATCCTCCGCCGCACGGCGTACCGTCAGCACGTCGGGATACTGCGCGACCGTGCGCACGGTCATATCGTTTTTCAAACCGAAGGTACTCTCCAATTCCGCGCCCGCTTTTAAATACGCCTCTGCCAACGCTTTGTTGACCACCACTTCGGTGCCCGGCACGTCGGTAAGGTCGATATACACCGATACATCCACCTTGCCGCGGGTGACCTTAGTCTGCAGGAAGTTTTTCAGTTTTTCATCCAAAAAGCCGTACGCGCGGGGCAAGCGGGTCGCACACTCGAAATAGCGGTGATTGACCGAGCGGATCTCCACCGTCACGTCCATGCCCGCCACGTGTTCCATTGCCCTGCCGAAGCCTGTCATACTGCGAATCATACGTTTCATTCCTTACATATAAGCATATATATTATATAATAACAAAACAGCCCCCAATTGTCAACCGATTTCAGGGTTACAAAACTGTAACTTTTGCGATAAAAAGCGCCCTATAGGCGCTTTTTTCAAAATATCGTATGGTTACACGCAGCACAGTGCACGTGACTGTCTTCGCTCAGGGTGGCACACATCAAGCAGAGTTTGCCGCCCTCGGGTTCCGACGTGAGGTTTTGCGGCAGGGGCACCAACGGAATATGGCGCACCGTATCCCCGACTTTGTAGCAACGGTCGGCAGCGTACCACAAGCGGCGGCAGGCGGCACGGCGTTTTTTGCCGTTCGGCAAACGGACGGTCAACACCGCTGTTTCGTGACGTTCCACCCGCTCGATATCCTCGCTCAAAAAGGGGATCTCGGACATTTTACGGTATTTGATCTTCACGATCTCCCCCGTCCACGGACGGTCGAACACTGCTTTATCCAACCGAAACATCCACAGCGGCAGTAACAAAACGGCAAGCAGAAAAAACAAGAGTGTCCAGTGCGGGTGCACATCGGTGTTGCGGGCGTAATACTGCCACAAACTGACCGCCCACAAGAGATACCACGCGAGCGAACACCCGATACTGCGCCACCGTATTTTTCGCACCGCCTGTTTCACGTCGGCGGGCAACACTACATTAATCATAAACATCCTCTTTCTGTATATATGGGATCTCACCGTCGGTGTGCAGTTTTAACACGAAATCAAACGCATCCACCGCCGTACAACAAGCAAAATCCGCTGCGGGGAATACGTCTTGCTGTGCGGGATCGAAGAATTTCGCGCCTTCGCCCTGCCGCACCGCCAAAAGTTCCGCTTCCATATCGAGTGCCGTGCCGTTCAGAAGGCTTTCAATATAGCGGGCACAGAGGGTATCCTCCTCCGTTTCGCGCACGCCTGCCCAGCCCATACAAACGAGCGAGACCTCGTCTGCCTTTGAACGCCGGATATACCGCGCGGTAGCGGCGGCGTTGACCAGACTGCATCCCAGGATCTCATCAGCACCCGTCGCATTGGCAATGCCCTGCGTACCCGCACCGGTGGTATGCACCACGGTCTTCCCGTCAAATCGGTGTCCTTTCACTTCGGACGGGGCGTTGCCCAGATCAAAGTCGGGCAGTTTACGCCCTTCGCGTTCGCCTGCAAGAATATAGGCGGGATTCTGCACCTTCAAGGCACGTGCGACCTCTATGTCACCAACCGGCAAAATGCATTTTACGCCCGCATCAAACAAATAACATTCCAGCGAAAACGCACGAAACACATCGATGATCACGGTAAGTCCGCGTGCTTTTCTCGCGCCTTCAATACCCTGCAAAATATGTATTTTCATGGAATTACTCCTTTTTCAGCACCACAATCCGAACAGCCCGCACCGTGACGCACAGGCTATACCACACCGTTTTCGCGCAGGTCGGCGGCAGTGTATGCCGGCATTTGCTCAAAATACCGTTCTTCGTGCAACCGCATCGATCTGCGCATGGCTCATCCCTCCGTCAATCCCGCCAAAATACGGTCGGCGATCGCCTGCATTCCTTTATCCCCCGGATGATTGGCAACGCCATCGTGTTCGAACAAGCCAATAGCCTTCATGCTCTCATCTTCACCGAGGTCACCGAGTTCTACCAACGCGTAGCCGTTTTCGGCGGCGCAAGCGCGGATCCCCTCGTCCAAACGGTGGCGCCAAAAGCCCGTGGTGACGACCGTTTCGGTCACGGTATCCCCTTGTAAATACCGTATAAACTCCACGTATTTTTCCTTAAACAACGGGGTATCTTCGGCATTGTTCGGGCAGTTCTCCACCAAGCGCATCACCAGCGCATCGGCACCGAAATCGCGCGCTTCGGAGAACGTCGGCAAAATGGCCGTACCGTTTTTGAACTCACGTTCCCACGTGGCTACCTGCGTAACACACATGACCGCATCGGGATACTGCGCGCATAGCGCGCGGTACAAAATATGTACGTAATCCCGTTCGATATCACTTGCCGCCATACCCCAATCGTTATGCCAGCCGATATCGTGCTTGATTCCGTGACGCGTGATGGAATTGCCCACCACCAAAAACCGTTTGCCTTTCCCCTCTTGATTGATATAGGAAATGTATTGATTTTGTTTTAACTGATCATCGGATCTCACCGTGTTTTTTTGTATCTGTTCCATCAACATTCTCCCACAGCATTTTACCAAACTATACCATCATTCCCCCGTAAAATCAAGCATATTACGATAAAAACGGCAGAAAATCTCTGCCGTTTTTATCGTGATATATGTTCGTTTATTCTTCGTCCGTTTTGTATTCCGCAATGACCTTCTGTGCCACGTGAGCGGGGGCTTCTTCATACCGCTCAAAAGCAGAGGTAAAGCGACCGCGACCTTGCGTCATCGAACGGAGCGTCGTGGAGAAATCGGACATTTCCGCCATCGGAACTTCCGCTTCCACGCAGGTGACGTTCGGCTCATCTGCCGAGGGATGCATACCAAGCACGCGACCGCGGCGCTTGTTCACGTCGCCCATCACGTCGCCCGTATAGTCGCCGGGAACAAACACTTTCACCGCGCTGATCGGCTCAAGCAACACGGGAGACGCCTGCGGGATACCCGCTTTGTAGGCAAGGGAAGCCGCCGTCTTAAACGCCATTTCGGAGGAGTCCACGGGATGGTACGAGCCATCCACCAGAGTGGCTTTCAATCCAACCATCGGGAAACCGGCCAACATGCCCTTTTTCGCGCTGTCGATCAAGCCTTTTTCCACAGCGGGGAAGAAATTCTTCGGCACCGAGCCGCCGAAGACCGACTCGGCAAACACGAGTTCTTCGCTGTCGCACGGTTCAAACTCGATCCACACGTCACCAAACTGACCGTGACCGCCCGATTGCTTCTTGTGACGGCCTTGCACCTTCACGTTTTTGCGAATGGTCTCGCGGTACGGCACGCGCGGGGTCTTCATGGTCATTTCCACGCCGAACTTATTCTTCAATTTCGACGCGATAACGTCCAGATGCTGTTCACCCAGACCCGAAAGCACCTGCTCTTTCGTCTCTTTATTGACTTCGAAAGAGGCGGTGGGATCTTCTTCCGTCAAACGGATGAGACCTGCCGCGATCTTTTCCTCTTCGCCCTTCTTCTTCGCTTCCACCGCCATCGAAAGACACGGAGTATCAAACGCGATGCTACGGAGCGTCACGGGTTTTGCGGGGTCACACAGCGTATCACCCGTATTGGTGGATGCCAATTTTGCCACCGCACCGATATCGCCCGCCGGCACACAGTTGGTATCGATCTGCTTCTTTCCGCGCACGAAGAAGAGTTTGCCGATCTTTTCGGTCGCACCCGTGCGGGGATTCAGCAACGTGCTGTCCGCCTTCACGCAACCGCTGATGACCTTGAAATACAAAAGTTTGCCAACGAACGGGTCAACCACCGTCTTAAAGACAATTGCCGCCGTTTGGGCATCTTCATCCACCGTCAGATCCACGTCGTTACCGTCGGCATCCACTCCGTGTTCACCGGCGACCGATTCCGCCCACGGTGCCAACCAGATAAGTCCGTTGAGCAACTGGTCGATCGCTTCCAGTTCGTACGCCGAACCGCAGAACACGGGCGCGATCTCGCCGCGACGGATACCGCGTGCCAAACCGACGATACGCTCTTCATTGGTGAATTCTTCACCCGCGAAGTATTTTTCCATTAACTCTTCGCTGCTTTCCGCCACCGCTTCGTCGATCTCCACACGCAAACGGGAGTACAATTCACCCAGCGGCGGGATCGGCACTTCGGTCGCTTTTCCTTTATCGTAAGCATACGCCTTGTTTTCAATCAAATTGACGTAGCAGGTCACGCGATCTTCTTCCTTATACGGAATGACCATCGGACACAGTGCCATACCGTACGCGTCTTTCAGATCGTGGTAGACCTTATAAAAGTCAGCGTGCTCATTATCCATAAAGTTCACGAAGAACAGTTTCGCGATACCTTTTTTACTGGCGGCGGCAAACGCCTTTTCCGCACCGACTTCGAGGCCGCTCTTACCCGAAATGACGATCAGCGCACTACCCGCAGCGCGGATGCCCTCACTGACACCGCCCGAAAAATCAAACAGACCGGGCGTGTCCAACAGATTCATCTTGGTACCTTTCCATTCCACCGGTACCATCGCCATGGAAACCGAACCCTGACGCGCAACTTCCTCCGCATCAAAATCACAAATGGTATTCCCCTCATTCACACGGCCCAGTCGATCGGACTGACCCGTCAAATAATAAGCAGCCTCCGCGAGCGAGGTCTTTCCCGCGTCCGCATGCCCCACCAATACAATGTTTCGAATGTTTTTTGCCGAATACTGTTTCAAGATAAGCGCCCCTTTCGTATGATACTACCGCTTTAGAGCGGGGATAAAGCAAAAACAGCCAATTTTTTTCAAGCCTTCCTTGCCTTTCTGTTGAATTATACCATATAGTTGCGGAAATTTCAATAAAAACTTTTAAAAAATGCAAAAAAACTGCCTGCTGTTCATACAGCAAGCAGTTTTTGTTAGAGTGAGCAGTCAAATCCGAACTCCGTTTGGACTGCTCACCCTTACTTTTCCAACAAAAAGCCGGCCGAAAGGGCGGTGATCACCGCCCAGATCAGCGCATTCGCGATCATGAAAAGCGGCGGCAACATCTGCCCCACCGCGACCGATGCAGCAAGCGCCAACAGGCTGATACCGCCTGCCGCCATTTGCAACACACCCGTTGTACGAATGCGACTTCGCAAGCGGCGACAGAAACTGAGCGCAAATCCAAGACCTTCCAAACGGCCGTTGCACGCGAGTACCGCTTCGGTGCGCTCCGCTTCATCGGTTACCAAGGCATCCCGTACGCGTCCGGCAGCAGTGTCCAAAATACGTACCATATCTTCATCAATACGGAACACTTCGCGAACACATTCACTCGTCACGTTCGGATCACAGGTGCGCACAAGCAAGGTGATCCCCGCCGAGGTCAAACGGTGCAGTGCTTCTTCCACACCGGGGTCGGCAGTATAACTCACCACAAACATCGCACACAAGTCGCCGCCCGTGGAAAGATACACCAACTGGCGACCGTCTTTCGTGTACCGCATTTCGTAGTCACGGGAAGGCACGTCTACCCCGTGATTTTCAAGCAGACGGCGGTTGCCGACCAACACACGTCGGCCGCCGACCCAACCCGAAAGGCCCATATCCTGCTCATACAGCAACGTATCGACCTCTTGCAACATATCCGTGCGGTTTTCGATCACACGAAGAAACACCCCTGCCAGCGGGCCGCCTGACGCGATAGACACCGCCGCCGCATCCAGAATGGCTTCATCGATACGCGCACCCGAAAAGGTCTTGATACCGTGTAACAAAATGTTTTCGGACGGAAACACTTCCGAAGCATCTACCAACAAGGCATCGGTGTTTTTAAAGGACTCCACCGCTTTCCAGCCGATCAGCATGGCACCGCGCCGAAGCAGAGCGCGCGCCGCGCGGCAGAGCGGTAAATTCGCACCCGCCACGGCAAACGCAGGTGCCGCCGCACACACCGCGGCCGTAAACACGCCGATAGCACTCCACCAGTTGGCGGTCTCACCGCCGAACAAGGCGTGTGCCACGGCTATCAACACCGCCGCCGCGATCGCAACAGGTGAGAACCAGCAAAACAGCGATTCCGTACCTTCGTCGTCGTAGGAATATTCCATAAACCGCGTTAAAAAGTCAGTCTTCTTAACGTAGGCAACCGACGGTTCCCCCACCGTAGGCAGATACCGCCCAAGCAGATCACGCCCCTTGCCTTCCGGCACGTACATCGCCGCATACTTTTCTCCTTTGTGAGAGACCATGCGGAAATTCCGCGTAATGCGGGTAAGGCGATACACGCGCCCGCACTGTGCGAGCAACAACGAGAAACCTGCCACGGCGCAGTAAAGCGTCACTTGACCGTTCGCCACTTCCACAGGTGTCAAAAACTGCAAGACCGTATGTATAGCGGTGGCAAACGCACCGACCGCCGTCACCGTATCCGCCACGGGCCGCAACCGCAAAACGGCACCAAACCCGTCGGCAATCACGCGATGAGAAGTCAACATCACGCCGATCAGCAGTAACAGATTCGCTCCCAAGAAGAAAAAGGGTTCACTGCCCGCATCGGAAGACTGCGACACCAGCATCAAGCACAAAAGCAAGAACTCCAAAAAGCCGCCGACAAGCAAGCCGATGCGTGCACCGCGACGGCGGTACACCAATTCGCTCCACACAGCCGCCGTTTCCGCATAGCTGTTGTAATCTTCCAACACGTCCCCCTCTTCGGGTTCCGACGGCGAAACGGCACCGCCTTCCTCCTCGCCCGCAAGACGTAATCCCTCGTTTTCGATCAAACGGAAATTTTCCACCTTTTCACGGCGCACATCCTGCAACTGCTCTTCCACCGATTTGTCATCGGTCTCTTCCGGCGGCGCTTCCTCCATACCGTCAAACGTCAGTTGCCCTTCCATCACGGCAGGTACGCTCTCCGCCCCTTGATGCCGTGCTTTGTGTTGTTCAAAATCCAAAATGCGGGTATGACGGTCGTCCGTCGAAGCGTCTTTTTCTTTCGGTTCGTAGATCTTAATATCCTCTTCTTCCTCCGACGAGGCGGTCTCCGGCACAACGACGTCAAATTCTTTGGTGTTGACGTCCTCCGTCTTGTTATCCGACATTCTGCTCACTTCCCTCCCGATAGATCCGCTCCCGTTTGGGAAGCGCATCTTTCGCGCATCTTTCGCTCATCCTTCATTGCAATCCCGACTTTCGCCGCAACTTATCCTTTCGCCAGGCGCTGTCGTACCGCTTCGTACATCAATATACCGCACGCGACCGACGCGTTGAGTGACGATATCTTACCGCGCATCGGCAGCGACACGATCACGTCGCATTCCGACCGTACCAGACGGCCGATACCGTTCCCTTCCGCACCGACGACCAGCGCCGCCGCACCCGTAAGGTCGGTCTTATCGTAAGGCTCGCCGTCCATATCCAAACCGTACACCCACACACCGCGTTTTTTGAGTTCGCGGAGTGTGTCCACAATGTTGGTCACGCGGGCAACGGGCATATATTCCACTGCCCCCGCCGATGCTTTGTACACCGTAGAGGTAAGCCCCACCGAACGGCGCTTCGGCACGATCACACCATGTGCGCCTACCGCTTCCGCGGTGCGCACGATAGCACCCAGATTATGCGGATCTTCCAGTTCATCACATACGATAAACAGCGGTTCTTCTCCGCTTTCGGCCGCGCGGGTGAACAGATCCTCCAGCGTCGCATATTCCTTACACGCCGCCAGTGCGATGATCCCCTGATGATTCGGACCGCCCATCGCTTCAAGTTTGCGCGGGTCGGCATCCTTCACCGGAATGCCCGCATCCCGACATTTGGCGATCAGCACACCGATACTCCCCGTGCGATTGCCGCGCGCTACCAACACACTGTCGATCGGACGCCCCGACCGCAGTGCCTCTGCAACGGCATTACGCCCGCTGATGACGTCTTCCGTGCGTCCGATTCCCTCTTCTGTCCGCATAGTCTGTTTCCTCCGTCGGCTTCAATACCATATATATGTTTCAGTATATCATATTATTTTTGAAAAATGAAGAGGAAAATCGGAGATTTTTTGAGTTTTTTCGGTTTTTGTGAAAATAAATAAGGGGCTGTCGCGTTAAAGGCATTTTGCACAAACAGAAGCGGACGATGGCTCCCCTTGAAGATGCAAGGGGAGCTGTCGGCGAAGCCGACTGAGGGGATTTGAAGAGTAAAGCGCTCTCTCAACAACCCCTTCGGCTTTTGCTAACGACAAAAGCCACCTTCCCTTACACAGGGGAGGCAAAACTTCGTATCCTCTTTTGTGCAATTTTGCCTTAAGGCGACAGCCCCTTAGGGCGAGCAGTGAAGCCCTGCCCGTTATTCTTCGTTGCCTTGAATAGCCGATTGCGGGTTGCGAAGCGACTGACGGACGTTGCGCACCTCGGTCAAGCGCTGTGCAAGTGCTTCTTCGGTGCGTTTCAACATATCTTCCGAATAATCAAACGCACTGCGGCGCATCTCACGCGATTTCTGCTGTGCCTGTGCCAACATTTCGGTGGATTTTTCCTGCGCCTGACGCACGATCTCTTTCTCCTGCACCAAGCGACGCGCACGCTCTTCGGCGGCACGCACGATGCCTTCCGCCTCTTTGCGGGCCGTGGCAATGATCTCCGCACGATCGTTCACGATGGCTTTCGCCTGCTTCACTTCAATCGGCAAATTCGCGCGCAAACCATCAATACTGTCGCGCAACTGTTCGGCGGGTAAAAGGCATTTTCCGCCCGAAAGCGGCAGGCGCAACGCCTTATCCAACATTTCGTCCAACTGTTCCAAGATCACATCAACGGTCATTTTTCTCGTTCCTTTCGATTTTATTTAAAATGTCATTCACAACACATGGGGGAACAAATTCCGAAATATTACCACCCAAACGCGCCACCTCTTTCACCAAACTGGACGAGAGATACATATACTCGGTAGACGTGGTCAAAAACACCGTTTCTACTTCATCGTTCAGTTTGCGATTGGTGAGTGCCATTTGGAACTCATATTCAAAATCCGACATCGCACGCAAGCCTTTTACAATGGCGGCGGCATCTCGTTCGCGTGCATAATCTGCCAACAAGCCGTTATAGGATGCCACCTCCACGTTTGGAAGGTGCCTCGTTGCTCGTTTGAGCATATCGCACCGTTCCTCAGCGGAAAACATACCGTGTTTTCCGGAGTTTATTGCGACCAAAACCACCACTTTGTCAAACAGACGGGCGGCACGCTGAATAACGTCCAGGTGCCCGTTTGTCACCGGATCAAAACTACCGGGGCAAATGGCTAAACGCATACATATCCCCTCCTATCAGCGATAGATCCACAACTTCACGTGACTGTACCGATAGGAACGGTACAGCGTGAGGTCTTCCACCGCTTCGGGCAATTCTGCCCGCTCGTCGCTTTCACATACCACGAAACCACCCGCATTCAAAAGACGGGCGGCAGCCGTGAGGGCATCTTCCAACAGACCCGCGGCATACGGCGGATCCAAAAATACAATATCAAAGCGCTCGGCAGTGCGTGCCAAGAACTGCATGGTATCCTGACACAGCACCGTGCTGACGGCACCGATGCCCAGCGCCGTTGTGTTTTTACGCACGATCTCCGCCGCTTCACGGCTGTTGTCCACAAACACACAAGAGGCGGCACCGCGGCTGATCGCCTCGATCCCCAGTTGTCCCGAACCCGCAAAGGCATCCAGCACCCGCCTGCCTTCGATATCAAACTGGATCGCGCTGAACAGCGCTTCTTTCACCCGCTGAGTGGTCGGGCGGGTCGCCTCACCGTCCAGCGTTTGCACCGTGCGACCGCGCAGGGTGCCGGTAATCACCTTCATCATAATGATTTATCCTTTTCATAACTGGCGCGTACCGCTTCCAGCACCGCATTTTCAAACCCTAATTTCTGCAAAGCGATGACCCCTTCGATCGTCGTACCGCCGGGCGAACACACTTGATCGACCAGAGCACGCGGATGTTCCCCGCTTTCCTGCAACAAGCGCGCCGTACCCAGTACCGCCTGTGCCACGATCTTCAGCGACAGCGCTTTGGGAATACCGTACTTCACGCCCGCCTCAGCCAAAGCGTCCATATACAAAAGCGAATACGCCGGTGAACATCCCGCCAGTGCGGCATAAGCGGAAAACTGCGATTCCGCCAGTTCCGCCGTCTCCCCCACGGCCTCAAACACGCGTACGACCAATTCACGCTGTGATTGCGTCACCGACGCATTACAGCAAAACGCCGACATCGATTCCGAAACCTTCGCATTGATATTGGGCATCACGCGCACCACGGCAATGCCGTCACCGATCAATTCTTCGATAGAAGCAACCGTCTTGCCTGCGGCAATGGAGATCACCAACGGTGACGCTTCCTGCAGTGCAGGAGCCAGTTGCGGCAACAGTGTGGGAAACACCTGCGGTTTCACCGCCAAAACGACCGCTTCGACACCGTGGATCACTTCGTCTGCCGAGCCGCACATACAAATGCCGCATTCCTCAAACAAAGCGACCTGCTTCGCCGTATCCACATCGTACACCAACAGATCACTGCCACGCACGCCGCTGCTGACCAGACCGCGCACGATGGCCCCTGCCATATTGCCCGCACCGATAAAGCCGATCTTCATACCTATCGCTTCGCTTTCTTCATTACTACCTTTACATTCTACGCGAATTTATTGATAAAGTCAAGAAAAAGCATGCGTTTCTTTCTGTTTTGCGTGTTTTTGAAGGAGCCAAACCACCAACCACAGGAAAAGTATACCCAAAAGTGCACCTGTAAAATCAATAAACACGTCCCGCAGTGAGGGCCCACGTTCAGGCACGAACGCTTGATGAGCCTCGTCCAGTACCGCCGCCAAGAAAGAGCATCCGGCCGCCAAAAGAACACGGTGCAGCAACACACATTCACACGCACCCGACCATGCAACAAACAGCAACATTCCCAAAACGCCAAACTCTGCCATGTGGGCACCTTTACGGATAATAACGCGCCACATAGCAACCAATTCTTCCTGCGCGGCTTGTCCCAACGTTTCCCAATGCGGGGTAAAATGTTCCACAAGCCACTGCGTAATACTGCCGCTGAGATTTCCCGACTCTTCCCGCGTTTGAGAAGAAAAGAGTGAGATCACAACGAACCACAGGAGAACGAGGAGCCAACGCCACCAATTCTTTTTCATACTGCACGTCACCTCATTTGCACGACAGCGGTGTAAGTAACAATGGCGCTGCCCCTTGCGGAACAGCGCCATTGACCATTACGAAACTTACAGTTCCGCGAAGTATTTGATGGTGCGCACCATCTGGCTGGTGTAGGAGTTCTCGTTGTCGTACCACGACACGACC
>CAZESL010000072.1:0-12045 GCA_964515215.1 uncultured Eubacteriales bacterium | reverse complement strand
CATCGATCACTTCGGTGTGGCCGAGTGCCGCAACCACTTCCTGCGCCACCAGCACTTCGCCGCAGACGGAGCAGTGCTTGCCTTCGGTCAGACCCGTTTCGGTGCAGGTCGCATCGACCGCCGCATCGATCACTTCGGTGTGGCCGAGTGCCGCAACCACTTCCTGCTCCACCAGCACTTCGCCGCAAACGGAGCAGTGCTTGCCTTCGGTCAGACCCGTTTCGGTGCAGGTCGCATCGACTGCTGCATCGATCACTTCGGTGTGGCCGAGTGCCGCAACCACTTCCTGCGCCACCAGCACGGTGTTACATACCGAGCAGTGCGAGCCGACCGTCAAACCGGTTTCGGTACAGGTCGGAGCCACCGCCGCATCTTCTACCACGGTATGACCCGTAGCTTCGATAATTTCGGTCGAAAGCACGGTGCCGCAATCGTCACACGTGACAACCACCGAACCCTCGTTGACACAATCCGCATCGATCGTGGTCGTCGTGGTGTTCACGTGTCCGGTCGCTGCAACGACTTTCTGCGCCACAATAACGTAGCCGCAACGCGAGCAATGCTTACCCGCCGTCAGACCGGTCTCGGTACAAGTGGGATCCACTGCCGCATCGGTTACCGCTTTGTGGCCCAACTTCGCCGTCACTTCCTGCGCCACCAGCACTTCGCCGCAGGTCGAGCAATGCTTACCTTCGGTCAAGCCGGTTGCGGTACAGGTCGCCGCCACCGCTTCATCGATCACTTCGGTGTGACCGAGCGCCGCGATGACTTCCTGTGCCACCAGCACGGTGCCGCAAGTCGAGCAGTGCTTGCCTTCGGTCAGACCGGTCGTCGTACAGGTCGCCGCTACCGCCGCATCGATCACTTCCACGTGACCCTTCGCCGCGATGACTTCCTGCGCTACCAGCACTTCGCCGCAGACCGAGCAGTGTTTACCTTCGGTCAAGCCGGTCGTCGTACAGGTCGCCGCAACCGCCGCATCGGTCACTTCGGTGTGACCCGTCGCCGCGATGACGGTGCCACCCGTAAAGAATTCACCGCAAGTGGCACACGACGTACCCGCCGTATAGCCGTCTTCGGTACAAGTGGCATCCTTACCCGCCGTTTCGGACAGGTTGTAGGTGTTGTTCTGCATGTAATCGTGCATGAAGGTTTCCATCTCGGCAGTTGCGAGTTCCTCTGCACAATAGGTAGTAACATCGTAGATCTCGACACGGGTATACTTCACCTGCTCATCCACAGGAACACGGAGCGAAGCCAGATTGTTCAAACGGTTCGCCATACCCGCACTCACGATTGCGGAACCCACACCGTCCACCATCGTGACGTTGAGGTCCGCCCAGTTGTAACCGCCGCTGCCGTTGCTCTGGTCGTACTTGATGTTGCCGATGGTAGCGTTTTCGTAACCTTCCGCCGCATAGAACTTGATGTACACCGGCTTGTTCGCATTGGTATCCGCGATCTTCGCTTCGCCGCCGGTCAGCCAGTAGTAATGGTAGCCGGTGAAGGAGTCGTTGTTTTCACGGATGGTCGGCATCAACTGATACGAGGACGTGCCGAGGATATCGGGATAGAAATCGCACAGCACTTTTTCCTCGAAGTCATAGAAGGAATAGCCGTAGTCGGTGTCACCGTGGACGTCTTCGGTCTTCACCAGTTTCAGCGACTGGATATAGACCACGTTCGTACCTGCGGCGCATCCCTTAACGGTAAACGCGAAGTCCGTATCGCGCAATTGCGCGATCTCATCAGCCGTGAAGGTGTAGAACACCAAGTGAGATTTGTTGTTGACGAGCGTTGCCTGATACGGAACCGTCTGGTCGGCAGTGAACAGATCAACCCAGTCTTTACCGCTGTACGGCTGATAACGGAACATCTGCCCCTTCGTGTCACCGTCAATATAGTACTCGATCGCCATGGTCACACTCTGGCCCGTCGGCACCTTGTTGAACAGGTTGCCGTTCAGGTTGAAGCCCTGCCAGTCACCCGTGAGTTTGATACCGTACTTGCCGGTAGAGCCGATGGCAACCACATCGGTGTTGCCGCCGTTCACACCTGCCGCATGGCTGGTGGACAGCGTACCACCGTCGGTCTCGATCCACGCGTAAGGTACGCGGTCGATCTCTTCTCCCTGCACGAGCGTCTCGCCGCACAGCGTACACACGATACCTGCAGTATAACCGGGTGCTTCGTAGGTCGGCTCCACAGCGCCGCCCGTCGTAACGTTGTAGTTGTTTTCGAGCATCCATGCGTGTACCGCGTTCTTGGTGGCGGCATCCGCGAACGGTTTGGTACAAGCCGTCGCAAGGTCGTAGACTTCCAAGCGAGTAACCTTCGCCATGTCGTCCACCATAATACGCATGGAACCGACACCGTTCAAACGATTGGCAAAACCGGCCTCGATCATCACGGTCGCCACACCGTCCACAAAGCTCAAAGCAGGGAAGGACGCCCAGTTGTAGCCGCCGCTGCCGTTGCTTTCGTCGTAGTTACCGGTCAACTGGACGGTGCTGTTTTCGTAGCCGTCTGCCGCGTAGACCTTAACAAGCAAGGGTTTGTTCGTATTCGTATCCGCGATCAGGGTCTCGCCGCCCGTCACCCAGAAGTAGTAGTACCCGTTGAAGGTGCTGCTGACTTCGTGGATCGATGCCGTCATATTGTAAGCGGGCGCGCCCTTGATCTCGGGATAGTAGTCGCACAGCACTTTCTCTTCGAAGTCATAGTAGGTGCAACCCTTATCCACACCGTCGTGCACGTATTCCGTGTCTACCAGACGCATCGACTGAATGTAGGAGACGTTGGCACCGGGCGCACAGCCCATCACCGCGAAGTTGAAACTCTGGTCACGCAATGCCGCCACTTCTTCGGCCGTGAAGGCATGGAACACGAGATAGGACTTGTTGTTCACCAGCACGTACTTGCCGGCACTACCGCTCTGGTTATTCGTAAACAAGTCGACGGGGGTCGCGCTGTCGTTCGCACGATAACGGAAGAGCTGACCCGACACGTCGCTGTCGATGTAATACTCGATCGCCATCGTCACGCTTTGCCCTTCGGGCACGTTTTCGAACAACTTACCGCTCAAGTTAAAGCCGGCCCAGTCGCTCGGCAGCTTGATACCGTACTTGCCGGTGGAACCGATGCTCACAACATCGATGTTACCCGCGCCCTGCGTCAGCACAGAGTAGTTGGTGGTGAGTTCGCCGCCGTCGGTGTCCATCCACGCATAGGCTGCAGCCGCCGTGGCTTCGCCTTCCTTCAGCACAGCGCCGCAAGTAGCACACACGGTGTCACCCGAGAAGCCTTCCGTGCCGACGGACGGATCGACCGTACCCGTCACGGTGAGGTTGTAGTCGTTCTCAAGCATCAGCTCGTGCATACGCGCCATCGTCGCGTCTTCCGCCATCGGTTCCGCACAGTAGGTCGCGACGTCATACACTTCGAAATGGTCGAGCTTATCGCACTCGCTGTATGCGAGACGGAAGGAACCCGCGCCGTTCAGACCGTTCGCAAAGCACGCATCGGGCAGATACAACTCACCCACACCGTTCTTGATGGTGAGTTGCACTTCCGCGCCGGTGAAATTGATGCTGAAATCACGCACACCGTCTTTCAGCATTTCATACGCATTGACGGTAAGCGTCGTGTTCTCATACCCGCTCTTGGCATAGAACTTGATGTACACCGGCTGGCAGACACTCTGATCGCGCGCCAGTGCATCGCCGTACACGTCGATGTAGCGGAAGTCCGCATCGGTGTATTCCACGTTATAGCCGCGGACACCGGTGATGTCGGGATAGTATTCGCACAGCACGTCTTCTTCAAAGTAGCCGTAGTCGTATCCACGATCCACACCGCTGTACACGTACACGCTGTCCACCACGCGGGCCGACTGGATGTAGGTGATGTTGGCACCCGCACCGCAACCTTTGATAGTAAAGTTGAACGCGGTATCACGCAGTTGCGCGATCTCATCTGCCGTGAAGGTGTAGAAGATCAGACCCGACTCGTTCGAAACCAGTTTGTGCGTATTCTCAAACACGTTGTTCCACGCGTTGCCGTCGTACTGGCCGCCCGTCCAGCCGTCCATCGCCTGATAACGGAACATCTGCGCACCGCTCGAAACGGTGCCGTCGATGTAGTATTCGATCACCATGGTGACCGATTTCCCTTCAGGCACATTACGGAGCAGATCGCCCGTGAACTGGAAGCCCTGCCAGTCACCCGTCAGCACGATACCGTATTCGCCCGTCGAACCGATAGCGACCACGTCGGTAGCACTGCCGCTCGCGTTCAATGCGTGGCTGGTGGAAAGGGTGCCGCCTGCCGTATCAAAATAGGCATAGCCCGTCGCGGGAACGTACTTACCGTAGGCCGTCACCGTGCCGCAAGCGGAGCAGACGGTGTCGCCCGTGTAGCCCGCCGTGGTGATGGTCGCCGCTTTGTAGTTCTTGAGAGTCGTGGTACCGTGGGTACAGACGGTAACGTCGCTACGGTTTGTCACCAACTTGCCGTCCAACACCGCCGGAACGGTCTGGCTTGCGTAGGTGTTGTTATAATCTGTGATCGTCACCGTATTATCGCCGTTATCGGTATAGGTGTAGTACGTGGTGTAATCGGTGGGCTGCGTCGTCGACCACGACTTGCCGTTACTCATGCCGCTGAAGTTCGACTCTGAAACGTAAGAGTAGTACTTCAGTGTCGACGCATAGAAACCACCGTTGATCACCACGTAATTTCTGTCGGTACGGTTGGTCACACGCGGCGTGTTCGTACGGCTGGTGGTGAAGCCGATGATGTTGATATTCGTCGAGTTATTCACGTCGAAGAAGTAACCGGCTTCGTACCCATCGTTGTTGTTGCACGCCACGTTGTAGAGGGTCAGCGTACCGCCGTCCACACACACGCCCGCCGCGTTTTTGGGGCCCCATTCCACGAAGTTGTGGATGGCGAGTGTGCCCGAGAAGTCGCTGGTCATGTGCAGGTTGTAAACGTTCGCATTGCCCAAAGCACCCTCACCGAGATCGATGCTCTGGTCGTAGCACTCTTGATCAAACGCCGTCACCTGAATGTTCAGCATTTCGATGTTCGAACCCGCTTCCACGCGGATGGCTTCGCGCGACCAGTCGACCGCGTGACCGAACAGGCGGATACCGTTGGCACCGCTGGTGCCGGTGCCGCAGCCGATGACCGCGTCGGTAGTCAGCTGCACGCCGTACATACAACCGTAGTTGAAGGAGTCGTACACGAGCTGATTGGTGACGTCACCGATCTGCAAAGCGATCATATTCTGACCGATCTGCTGCTGCATCGCGAGGTGGAAATAATTGGTCTTCTCATCCTCCGTCAGCGGAGCCACACCCCAGTTACCCCACGGGGTGCTGTTCGCGTTCAAGATCGCGTTGTAGTTGTAGTGATAGTTACGGAGCACACCGTTTGTCGAACCGTTACCGACCACGATACCGCGGCGGTAGAAGTGACCCCACAGACTATCCACATAGTGATTATCACTGCGGTTGGTCGCCAGATCCACACCGTAGCAAGCATTGTGCGAAGTGACGTTGATCACGTACACGTCACTACCCAAACTGCGGATCATGTAGGGATATTCCGTGAAGGTAAAAGCATTGTTGCCGTCGTTCTTCATTTGCTCGGGATAATGGAAGGTGATGCCGCGGATACCTGCCGAAGCAGACAGGTTCACGGTGGCGGCATCCGAAGCCGTACCCGCGCGGGTCACCAAGAAGATGGTGTTCACGGGGGCAGGGATCGTCGCAATGTCGCCCGCGCCGCGCAGTTCCACACCCGTGGGAACGGTCAGCGTGCCGTTCACCAAATACTTACCGGGTTTGACGAACACAAGACCGCCGCCGGCGTTGCCCGCCGCAGTAAGCAGGGTCTGCAACGCTTCGGTAACGTCGGTCGCACCGGTGTTATCCACGTCGGCAATGTAGTAATTCTCCGCCGCAGGGCCCTTCTTCTGCGGGCCTGCCTCTGCCGCGGTGAGAGAGGTATAATCCGAAATGCTCAGCGCGGTGGAGCTGTTGACTTCACTGATGCTCGCATTATCCGTCACCGTGATGGTGCTGCCCGAAGCGGTGGTGTTGCCGAGCAGGATCGCATTCTGTGCGCCCGGCTGCAGGATGACCTGCGGGGTCGCATCGGGGAACACGGTGTTGCCGATCAACAAGTTGCCGGAAGACACCACGACTTTACCGCTCTGAATGGTGGAGGACAAAATGGAGACCTGCACGTTGTTGTTCATCCAGAGTGCATAGGATTTCGCCGCAATATCCAGATTGATACCGCGCAACGAGCCGTAGATCGAATAGTCGGTGAGATCGTTACGGTACATGTAGATACCGTAGTCGCAACCGCCGATCTTGATATCCGCCATCGAGATGGTGGAGGGCTGTACGCCGTCACCGCCGATCGCCATCAGACAGTCGTAGAATTCAAGACCCGTGAACTGACCGTTCGGCCAGTTGTTTTCGCTTTCAGCGACCGCACGGGTCAATTCCACACCGATCTTATAGCCGTGGAAGGTCGAATAGGTCAGATACGACCAGTCGATACGTCGCAAGGTCACACCGATGGCGTTCTTATAGATGTAGTCGCGCAGTTCCGTCGCTGCCGTATCCGTGCACGGCGCACCCGAAAGACCCGAATGGATCCAGTAATCGGGCGAGAAATGGATCTCCTCCAAGCGGGAGATATCGATGACCATATCGAAATCCAAGCCCTTGGAAAGCGGGGTACCGTAGATGTTGCTCACGTTCGGAGCGTTGGCCGTCTTCGACTGCTTGATCGCAAAATACGAGTTCACGAAGGTCATGTTCTCCACGTTTGCGTAGTTTTCCATCCACACGGTGGGTGCCCACGCCGTGATGTCACCCGCCTTCTGATTGGGGTACCAGATGCTGAAGTTCTGGATCTGAGAGTGCGAAGACATGGTGATGAACGGGGTGGAACCGCCCTTGCCGCAATACACCTTGAAGATGGTGCCCTTTACGGTGCGATCCTCTTCAGGGGACGCCCATTCACCGTATACCTGGACACCGCGCGGAATGGTCACTTCACTGTAGAATGCGTACTCACCCGCAGGAATGAACAGCGCACCGCCACCCGCTTCCTGCAAACCGTCCATCAACGAACGGAACACAGGCGCCCAGTCGAAGTTCGGATCGGAGGGGTCAATGCCGAGTTCTGCCGCGTGCTGTTCGGCATAGTCCTTCATGTTGTAGCCCGCAACCAGCATATCCGAATACGGCGCGTATTCCGCACCGAAGGTCACAGCCTCCCACATCGGTGCTTCCGGCGCAAAGGAGCCGTCACCGATGGGATCCACGTCGGTCGAAGGCGCCGCCACGTCCAAGTTGACAAGGCGCACCTTGCAGATCTTGACCATCGCCTTCTGACCGGCATACGCCGTGGGACTGAGCATATAAATACGCACGTAATCCAGCGCCGTAGTATCCAAGCCGGGGTCGGTCGTGTCCACGAACGAGGACAGCGGAATGACCTGACGCACCCACGTGTTGCGTTGGAAGTTCAAGACCGAGGTACTGATGCCTCTTTCCTCAACGTCGCAGGCGCCGCCGGAGGTCAGCTCGATCTGACCGCTGATGCCGTCACTCGTCGACTCAAGCAGGGAAACCAACCCGTCGTCGCCCGCCGTATAGAGGTCGAGCTGAACACCGAGATTGGAATATCCCGAAATGTCGAGTGCTTGTTCCAACTGCGCCGAAGCAGGCGAGAAAAAGTCACCCGACGTTGCCGTAGCTTCCCACGTGCCCGAGACCGACAGACCGAAATCCGCGATAACGTACGCGGAGTCTGCCGATGCCGTGATCGGAGATACCAACTGCAAACCGATGCAGGGGATCATCAGACACAGACACAGGAAAACCGCTAAGATTCTTTTGCCTAACATACTGTTATGCTCCTTTCTCACCGCCCTCTAAAGAATGCATAGAGGGCAATATATCATCTAACATTATATAGGATGCTTTTAAAAATAGCAAGGGAAAGAATGGCTATATTTTTCACCCGTTCTTTGGGCAAAAGGACTAAAAAACACGATCTCGGCGAAACACGTCGTCCGCCGAGATCGGTTATTACAATTTCATGGTCAACCCGATGCGGCGGCGCTTCACATCCACCGACAACACTTTCACTTTTACGACCTGCCCCACCTTCACCGCTTCCAGCGGGTGCTTGATAAAGCGGTCGCAGATCTGGGAAATGTGTACCAACCCGTCTTCGTGCACGCCGATATCCACGAAGCAACCAAAGTCGATGACGTTGCGCACCGTGCCCGTAAATACCATGCCCTCTTTCAGGTCTTTCAGTTCCATAACGTTGCCGTCCCGCATCAGCGGCGGGGGCAGTTCGTCGCGCGGATCACGTCCCGCTTTGGGCAGTTCGCCCAAAATATCCGTCAGCGTAGGTACACCCACACCGAGTTCCGCGGCAAGTGCTTCCACCGCCGCTTTGTCGGTCGGGGCGGGCAATCCCGCCGTCTGCCCCACCGCGGCGCCGTACTTTTTGAGCAGTTTTTCAGCGGCGGGGTAACTTTCAGGGTGCACGGCGGTGTTGTCGAGCGGATTTTTGCCGCCCGCCACCCGCAAAAAGCCTGCACACTGCTCGAACGCTTTCGGTCCGAGTTTCGCCACCTTCAACAATTCGCGACGGTCACGGAACGCCCCGTTTTGTTCGCGGTACTCCACAATATTTTTTGCGACGGCGGCGCTCACCCCCGCCACGTATTCCAGCAAAGAGGGCGAAGCGGTGTTGAGATCCACCCCCACGCTGTTCACGCAATCTTCCACCACGCCCGACAGCGCATCGTGCAGGCGGTTTTGCGGCATATCGTGCTGATACTGCCCTACACCGATGGCTTTCGGATCGATCTTCACCAGTTCCGCCAGCGGATCCTGCAAGCGGTGAGCGATGGACACCGCCGAACGCAGGGATACGTCAAAGTCGGGGAACTCCTGTGCCGCAAGTTTCGATGCGGAATACACCGACGCGCCCGCTTCGCTCACCACCATGTAACTCACTTTGTGCGGCAGATCGCGAAGCATACCCGCCACAAACGCTTCCGACTCGCGGGAGGCGGTGCCGTTGCCGATGGCGATGGCGGTCACGTGATGCTTCTTGATCAGTGCGGTGAGTTTCGCTGCCGCCTCTTCGGTGCGGGATTGGGGCGGCGTGGGATACACCACCGCCGTTTCCAGTACCTTGCCCGTGGGGTCGCACACGGCGATCTTACAACCCGTGCGGTAGGCGGGATCCAGCCCCAGCGTGGTATGCCCCTTCAGCGGCGGTTGCATCAAGAGTTGGCGCAGATTCTGCCCGAACACCTTGATCGCCCCTTCGGCGGCGGTGGCGGTCAGGTCGGCACGCACCTCCCGTTCAAGCGACGGGAACAGCAGACGGCGATACCCGTCCACACACGCCGCCTCCACCAGTTTGCCGCAGGGCGATGTGTTCTTTACCCAGCGGCGAAGCACCGCATTTTCGCCTGCCATTTCGGGCAGTTCCACCGACACTCGCAAGAACTCCTCTTTTTCGCCGCGGTTAAGTGCCAACACGCGGTGACCCGCCACGCGCGAGAGCGGCTCACGGTAATCGTAATAATTGTCGTACACCGAACTTTTTTCTTTATCCACCGCCACCGAGCAGATCTGTCCCGCACGGGCAAGGATCTGCCGCAAAGCACGGCGCAGATCGGCGTCGTCCGACACATCCTCCGCAATAATGTCGCACGCACCCGCGAGCGCCGCCGCCGTGTCCTCCACCCCGTTTTCGGGGTTTACGAATGCCGCCGCCTCCGCTTCGGGGTCGGTGCTCTCCTCCTGTGCAAGCAACACTGCCGCGAGCGGTTCCAGCCCGCGTTCCCGCGCCACGCTGCCGCGGGTCTTACGTTTTTGTTTATACGGACGATACAGATCTTCCAACTCCACCAAGGCGGTAGCGGCGAGGATCGCCGCCCGCAACTCATCGGTCAGTTTTCCCTGTTCCTCGATCGCGTGCAAAATGTCCTCACGACGCTTCTCCAGCCCTCGCAAATAGGTCAAACGGTCGTACAATTCGCGAAGCAACTGGTCATCCAGTGCACCCGTCTGTTCTTTGCGGTAACGCGCGATAAACGGAATGGTCTTATCGTCGTCGATCAGTGCGACGGTGTTTTCCACCTGCCAGGCTTTCAGCGAAAATTCAGCGGTCAGCGTTTTAATGATATCCATAGCGTGTCTCCTACTGTTTTGATATAACGTAATTATACCACATCTCCCCTCTCGTTTACAAGGTGCGGTTTTCGAAAATATTTCGTATAGTTTTCACTTGCTATCTTTTGTACAGCGTGATATACTGGCCGCGAGAGGTGAGAAAAATGGAATGTTGTATTACCGATTTCGGCGCCCGCCCGGGCGACCGTTTGCAGACGGCCGCCATTCAAGCCGCTATCGACGCTTGTTTTCTCTCAGGCGGCGGCAGGGTGACGGTGCCGTGCGGTGTGTTTCGCACAGGCGGTATCCGCTTGCGGTCGGGTGTGACGCTGTATCTGAAAGCGGGAGCGATCCTGGAAGGCAGTGACGATCCCGATCAGTACGCGGCGTACTTGGACGATAGGCTGGAGCCGCTGTCCCCCTCTGCTTTTGAGTCGCGCTCTGCCAATCCCTACAGCCGTTGGAACAACGGGCTTATCAAAGCCATAGACGCACACGATATCGCCGTCATCGGCGAGACGGGCTCGTTGCTTGACGGCGTCGACTGTGTGGACGGCGAAGGCGAGGAAGGCTACCGCGGCCCGCACCTGATCAACCTGCAAAACTGCGATCGCGTCACACTTTCGGGATACACCATACGCCACAGTGCCAACTGGGCGCATGCCATCTTTCGCAGCCGCGACGTCACGATCCAAAACGTGACGGTATACGGCGGGCACGACGGTATTGACCTTTTTCTCTGTGACCGCGTGTTGATTGAAAACTGCCGTCTTATGACGGGGGACGATTGCCTGGCGGGATATGACAATTACGACGTGACGATGCGTAGCTGTTATCTCAACTCCGCTTGTTCGCTGATGCGCTTCGGCGGCAGGAAGGTATTGGTGGAGGGTTGCACCGCCGAAGCACCCGCCGCGTTCGGGCACCGCTATGAACTCTCTGCCGAACAGCGTGCCGCCCGTGCCGAAGCCACTGATTGCCGCCACAACACGCTGAACGTGTTTTTGTATTATTGCGACCGCCGTTTCGGGCAACCGCTCCGCTACACTCCGGGCGATATCATGGTGCGGGATTGCACCTTCCGCGGTGCCGACTGTGTGTTCAATATGGACTTCGGCGAGCATATATGGTGTTGTCACCGTCCGCTGACGGGGATCCGATTTGAAAACTGTGTGTTCACCGACGTGTGTTCGCCCATGCGTATTTTCGGCAGCGAAGACGAACCGATCCGTTTTGAAATGGAAGACGTGCGCATCTCCGCCCGCGCGGGATGTGAGGATATGCCCGTTCTCGAAGCGAAGCACTACGACGGCATCACGCTTTCCCGTGTAGCGTTTGAGAACTTTTCTGCACCGCGCGCGGTGTTGCTCACCGCGGGAAAGACGGTGATGGATATTCCCGCCGTAACGGAATAAGGTGTTAAAACCGCCCCTTTCGACAAGGGGCGGTTTTTTATTGCCCGCTATGCAACCACGACTGATCACACACCCGCGGCGCACGGTAGGGGCGCGCATTGCACGTCCGCCGTGGGTTTCACACAAGTTTGAAACGGGATCGTAGGGTGCGGCGCTCGTCGACGCACCGTGAAGCGGTACGTAAAACGGAATTCAAGCGTTTATGAATCCCCTTTAGGCAAGGGGGTCATTTCGCGGGCGGCAGATTGCCGCCCCTACCGCACGATTCGTGTTATGCGGTAGGGAACGGCGCCCTCGACGTCCCGTTATACGACCGACCGCACCCCCGCAGCGGGTCAACAAAGAAACAAGGGTAAGCGATCACTCGCTTACCCTTGTTGTTAGGTTGTTGCTTGCGG
>CAZESL010000071.1:0-12308 GCA_964515215.1 uncultured Eubacteriales bacterium | reverse complement strand
AGTGAAAATCCGCCTTCCAAAAACGGAGTTCGGGTTTGAATGCTCACCCTAAGGACAACAAGGGAGTGGTTTCGCTCGTATGGAAGAATCCACTGTCTTCGTTTGTGCGTGTGGATGAACGAATTTTTGCAATCGATTTGAATAACCAATTGATTGAGATTCTTTCCAAAGATATTGCGATAACGCTCTATCCGACCAAAAATGGTTCTATTGACAAACTAACTTACAGAGGATCTACTTTACGGTACATACGTTCGCGTTTCTCCAGCGGTAGTAAAGGTGGTAAATGGAGAAGAAATAATAACATATGTTGAGGGTGGCACACATTCCATAGTTATAGCGGGCACTTCAGCAACCGGAATAACTATTTACGAAGGAAATTATGAAGGTAGGTGCAGAGTGAATAAGCGGACAGTGACTTATGAACAGCTAAGAACGCAGTATCCGTATGTCACTTGTGTAATGGAACACGACTTTACGGGGACAAAGTCGCTGTTTTCTGCAAAGTACCACAAAATCGCTTGCGCTTCTTCCGGGTGTACCGGCTATAAATTAGGCTCGCACTATGCGTCTAATGTTGGTGGTGCTACTAACGAGTGTGCGGTTTGCGGTTACGTAGGGAATTTTTCCGGCGGTTTGGCTTGATTACCTCGAAAATTACAAGTTTTTACTTTTCCAAAAGGGGATAGGTGCTTTTATGAAGATGATGTTTTGTGCAGTGACGTTGTTATGTGCGATAGCACTGCTCGGCGGTTGTGCACAAACGCCGACAACACAGGGCGGCACGACCACGACCGTCCCGACCGCCGTGACAACGACGGTTACTGCTACGACCACCCGCGTCCCGTGGACGACGGTATCCACCGAACAGCTGCCGTCTTACGAGACCTACTTTTCCGAGATACACACCTTTGACGAATGGGGACTTTCCGCGTGGGCGGAATATCAAGGTTATACACCCAAAGTGACCGACGAAGGGGTCGGTATGGAGGCGTACGGCACGGCAACGGCGACGTGGTTCGTTGAGGTAGCCGACGATTTTGTGCCGGTGCAGTGCGACGATCGTTATATCTACGGTGTAGAGGGTGGCAAAGAATTGGTGCGGGTGGATTATTACGGTAAGGAACGCACCGTGCTTTTTTGCGATGAAAGCGGAAAGATCGCGCAGTATGCAGGGAAAAGTTATTGGTTCTATTTGGCGGAAAATACGCTGTTCTTCCCGTGCGGCACAACGGCGGGTGTTGCTCTGCAAAGGGTATATCTGCCGAGTGGTACGGTGGATACGATGGCCGAGTGGGATGAAGAATTGCCGAGCTCGTATCGACCGATCTCCAACTGGGAGATCGTGTGGCAGGTGGAAGATCCTGCGTTTGACACTCAGTTGGAAGCGTTGTTGAAGGACGAAACGGCGGGACTTACCGGCACGGACGAAGAAAAGCGTGAGCAAGTAATCGTTTTGCTGGAAGAACGCGGCGTGTATTCCTACGTCGAGCATTATTACAACGCGAAAACGCGGGAGAAAAAAGAAAAAGGCGGCCGTGTCTTTATGGATAACGGTACGTGGTGGCAAGAATAACAAAAGGTAAAAAACACGGCATTTTCTCTTTTCGGAGAAAATGCCGTGTTCCTTTTTACTTCTCGCTCAAATACCGTTCCACCGCGCTCATGGCGGCGGCACCGTCGCCCGCGGCGGTGATGAGCTGACGGCAATTCTTCGATCGGATATCCCCGGCCACGAAAATGCCCTCGGTGGGGGACACACCGTCTTCATCTGCCAGTAAAAATCCCTGCTCGTCATGGGGCAGTTCGGTAAATAAGGCGTTGTTGGGTACCACACCGACTGCGACGAACACACCATCCACTGTCAAGGCGTTCGCCTTGCTGTCGGTAAGCAGAGCCAGCCCGTTCACACGGGTGTCGCCTAACACCTCTTGCACAGTGGTGCTCCATATGGGGGTGATGTTTTGGGAGGCGAAAATTTGCTCTTGCAACGCGCGGGAAGCACGCAACGTGTCGCGGCGGTGAATGAGGAACACCTCTTTACACAAGCGGGAAAGATACAGTGCGTCCTCTGCCGCGGTGTTGCCGCCGCCGATCACGGCGACCGTCTTGTCTTTGTAAAACCGCCCGTCGCAGGTGGCGCAGTAACTGACACCCTTGCCGCGATACAAGTCCTCCCCCTTTACACCGAGCGGGCGGTGGGTCGCACCCGTGGCGATCACCAACGCACGGGCGTGCAGAGTCTCGCTTGCGGTATGCACCGCAAAGCCGCCCTCCGCCCGTTCCCAGGCGGTCACGTCTGCCGTGCGAATATCTGCCCCCAAACCTTTTGCCTGCTCGGCAATGAGGTTGGAAAGGGTGATGCCGTCGGTGTGCGGTACTGCGGGATAGTTTTCGATTTCGGGGGTCTCCAGTGCCTGCCCGCCCGTGAAGGCGCGTTCAAGCAGAACCGCATTCAAACGGGCGCGGGCGGCGTAGATCGCGGCGGTCATACCCGCCACACCGCCGCCGATGATGATAACGTCTAACATATTATTTACTCCTTTTTGAGCAGGGGGCGCAGATACCGCCCCGTGTGGGAGCGTGCATTCTGCGCAATTTCTTCGGGTGTGCCCACGGCGACCACCTCGCCGCCGCGACTGCCGCCCTCAGGGCCGAGGTCGACGATATAGTCGGCGGTCTTGATGACGTCCAGATTGTGTTCGATGACGAGCACCGTGTTGCCGCCCTCCACCAATCGTTGCAACATGTCGATGAGTTGGCGCACATCGTCGGTGTGCAGACCGGTCGTCGGTTCGTCCAGAATATACACCGTGCGCCCCGTGGCACGGCGGGCCAGTTCGGTGGCAAGCTTCACGCGCTGTGCCTCACCGCCCGAAAGGGTGGTGGCGGGTTGGCCGAGCTTTACGTACCCCAGGCCCACGTCGTACAGCGTCTGCAATTTACGGGCGATCTTCGGCAGGGGAGCAAAGAATTCACACGCCTCTTCCACCGTCATATCTAAGACGTCAAAGATGCTTTTGCCTTTATACAGCACCTCCAACGTTTCGCGGTTGTAGCGTTTGCCTTTGCACACGTCGCACGGCACGTAAATGTCGGGCAAAAAGTGCATTTCGATCTTCACGATACCGTCGCCTTCGCACGCTTCGCACCGCCCGCCCTTCACGTTGAAGGAGAAACGGCCCGCATTGTATCCGCGCGCTTTGGCGTCGGGGGTGGTGGCAAACAGTTCGCGGATATCGTTGAATACCCCCGTGTAGGTGGCGGGGTTGGAACGCGGGGTGCGTCCGATGGGTGCCTGGTCAATGGCAATGACCTTGTCCAAATGCTCGATACCTTCTACCGCGCGGTGCTTACCGGGGAAGGTGTGGGCGCGGTTGAGTTTGCCCGCGAGCGCTTTGTACAGGATCTCGTTGACCAGTGAGGATTTGCCCGAACCCGACACACCCGTCACGAGATTCAGTGCGCCGAGTTTAAAGGATACGTCCACTGTTTTCAGGTTGTTTTCCGCGGCGCCCCGCACGGTGAGCCATTTGCCGTTGCCTTCGCGCCGTGCGGCGGGCACGGGGATCGAGCGGCGTCCGCTTAAATACTCACCCGTCAGTGAGCGGCGGCTTGCCATCAACTGCTTGGGGGTGCCTGCGAACACCACTTCGCCGCCGTGCACACCCGCACCGGGACCGATATCTACGATAAAGTCGGCGGCACGCATGGTGTCTTCGTCGTGTTCCACGACGATCAGCGTGTTGCCGAGGTCACGCAGACGGCGCAGGGTGGCAATGAGTTTTTCGTTGTCCCGCTGATGCAGACCGATGCTCGGTTCGTCGAGCACGTACATCACCCCCGTGAGGGAGGAGCCGATCTGGGTCGCGAGACGGATGCGCTGTGCCTCACCGCCCGACAGCGTGCCTGCCGCACGGGAGAGGGTGAGGTATTCCAGCCCCACGTTTTGCAAAAAGCCCAACCGCGAGCGGATCTCTTTCAAAATTTGATGGGCGATCATTTCTTCCCGTTCGGTGAGTGACAGCGTGTCTAAGGCGGCAAGCGCCTCCTCCACCGAAAGGTCGCAGAATTCAATGATATTGCGGCCGCCTACCGTGACCGCCAAACTTTCGGGCTTCAGGCGCTGTCCGTGACAGCCGTTGCACGGGGACTGGCTCATATAGGTCTCGAGTTCTTCCCGCATCCAACTGCTTTTGGTCTCATGATGGCGGCGGGCAAGGTTGTTCAAAATACCCTCGAACTCGTGGTGGTACGTTCCCGTGCCGTATTCGCCCGTGCGTACCATGGTAATGCGTTCGCCGCGACTGCCGTACATCAGCACGTCCACCACGTCGTTCGACAATTCCGAAAACGGCACGTCCAACGAAAAGCCGTAATGCTTTGCCAGACCGTCGTAATACATCCGCGTGATGGTCGCACCCGTGCGGTAATCCCAGCCGCTGGCGCGAATGGCACCCTCACGGATCGACAGCGCACTGTCGCGGACCACCAAGCGGGCATCCATGGCGAGTTTCACACCGAGACCCGTGCATTGCGGACACGCGCCGAACGGGTTGTTGAAGGAGAACATACGGGGCGCGAGTTCTTCCACGCTGATACCGTGTTCGGGGCAGGCGTAATTGAGCGAGAAGGAGAGTTCTTCACCGCCCACTACGTCCACCGTGAGCAGGCCGTCCGTAAGGCCCGTGGCAGTCTCGATGGAATCCGCCAGACGGCGGGCAAGGTCGGGACGGATGACCAAACGGTCCACCACGATCTCAATGGTGTGCTTGATGTTCTTTTCGAGTTTCGTGAGTTCGGCGAGTTCGCGCAGTTCACCGTCGACGCGGGCGCGCACGTATCCCGCTTTGCGTGCCGCTTCAAACTCCTTCGCGTATTCGCCTTTTTTGCCGCGGGCGATGGGGGCGAGCAGTTGAATGCGGGTGCCTTCGGGCAGTTCCAGCAAGCGGTCCACGATCTGATCCACCGTCTGTTGGCGGATCTCCCGCCCGCAGACGGGACAGTGGGGGATACCGATGCGTGCGTACAACAGACGCAGATAGTCGTAAATTTCGGTCACCGTACCCACGGTGGAACGCGGGTTCTTGGAGGTGGTCTTTTGGTCGATGGAAATGGCGGGGGACAGCCCGTCAATGGAATCTACGTCGGGTTTTTCCATCTGCCCCAAAAACATACGGGCATAGGAGGACAGACTTTCGATATAGCGCCGCTGTCCTTCGGCATAGATCGTATCAAACGCCAGTGAGGACTTGCCCGATCCCGACAGTCCTGTGAACACCACCAACTTGTCCCGCGGGATGGTGACGTCAATATTCTTAAGGTTATGCACCCGCGCACCGCGGATGATCAGTTTATCGTTCATCATTTCACCTTTTTCAATTCTTCGATCTTATCGCGCAATTCGGCCGCCCGCTCAAATTCAAGCAGTGAGGCGGCGGCACGCATCTCGCGTGTCAATTCGTCGATCAGTTGTCGGCGCTCGGCGGCATTTAGGCGGCGAAAGGCGGCAGCTTTCGTCTCCCGCTTTTCCTTGCCCGAAATGTCAATGACGTCCCGCACGTCCTTTTGAATGGTCTTCGGTACGATGCCGTGGGCTTCGTTGTACGCCTGCTGGATGGAGCGGCGGCGTTCGGTCTCCCGCAACGCGCGTTCCATTGACGGAGTCACGCTGTCGGCATACATAATGACCTCACCGCCCGCGTTACGCGCCGCACGGCCGATGGTCTGTATCAGTGAGGTCTCCGAACGTAGGAACCCTTCTTTGTCGGCATCCAGAATGGCAACCAATGACACTTCGGGGATGTCCAATCCTTCACGCAGCAGGTTGATACCCACCAGCACGTCGAATTCGCCCAGACGCAGGTCGCGGATGATCTCCATGCGTTCCATCGTGTCGATATCGTGGTGCATATACCGTACCTTGACACCCGCGTTTTCCAGAAAAGCGGAAAGGTCTTCTGCCATTTTCTTGGTGAGGGTGGTGACGAGGGTGCGCTCTTTTCGTTCGACCCGTTCGCGAATGGCGTCCATCAGATCGTCGATCTGCCCGTCTACGGGACGGACGCTTACCGCAGGATCCAAAAGACCCGTGGGGCGGATCACCTGCTCGGCAAGCACCGCGCTGCGTTCCCGCTCAAACTCACCGGGGGTGGCGGAGACGAACACCGCTTGATGCACGTGGTCGTAAAATTCGTCAAAATTCAAGGGGCGGTTATCGAACGCACTGGGTAGGCGGAAACCGAATTCCACCAAATTTTCCTTGCGGGCGCGGTCACCGCCGAACATACCGCGCACCTGCGGCAGCGTCACGTGGGATTCGTCCACGAACAGAAGAAAATCCTCGGGGAAATAGTCGAGAAGCGTATACGGTGTGGAGCCTGCGGGACGTCCCGACAGTACGCGAGAGTAGTTTTCCACCCCTTTGCAGATGCCGATCTCGCGCAGCATCTCTAAGTCGTAACGGGTGCGTTGCAAAATGCGTTCCGCTTCGAGCAGTTTGCCTTCGGCGGTGAACTCGGCCACCCGCGCTTCCAGTTCGTCTTCGATGTTTTTGAGCGCCCCCTCCATCTTATCGGGCGGCACGATGTAGTGGGATGCGGGGTAGACGGCCGCGTAGGAGAGGGTGCGGACGGTCTCACCCGTCAGGGGATGCACTTCCGAAATACGGTCGATCTCGTCACCGAAGAATTCCACGCGCACCACGCTTTGTTCCGCACCCGAAGGGAAGAGTTCCACCACGTCGCCCCGCACGCGGAATTTGCCGCGAACAAAGTTGATGTCGTTACGCTCATATTGTTGTTCCACCAAACGGGCGATCAATTCATCCCGTTCCATCGTCATACCGGGGCGCAGTGACAGCACCATCTGCCGATAATCCGCGGGGTCACCGAGTGAGTAGATGCAGGACACGCTCGCCACGATGATGACGTCCCGCCGCTCGGACAGCGCCGAGGTGGCGGAGTGGCGCAGACGGTCGATCTCGTCGTTGATGGCGGAATCCTTCTCAATATACGTATCGGTCGAGGGAATGTACGCCTCGGGCTGATAGTAGTCGTAGTAGGATACAAAATATTCTACTGCATTGTTAGGGAAGAATTCCCGAAATTCCGAGCACAACTGCGCGGCAAGGGTCTTGTTGTGAGCAAGAACGAGGGTCGGACGGTTGACACGGGCGATGACGTTCGCCATCGTGAAGGTCTTACCTGAGCCCGTGACGCCGAGCAGCGTCTGTTCACGGTTGCCGTTTTCGATGCTCTGCACCAACTGCTCGATCGCCTCGGGCTGGTCGCCTGTCGGCGCGTATTTCGATACCAGTTTGAATTGATCCGCCACGTTCTCACTCCTTTTGCTTTTTCTGCTTAGAGATCACAGTGCCAACAGATCTTCCAATTCCTCCGAAAGAGTATCGTCTTGAATATGGACTTTGATCTCATTGGACATCGCGTTGGTCTTTAGATGCATAACGAAACTGGCGATACCGTTTTTTTGGCGAAGCGGTGTGGTCACGTTTTCTGCCGCAACCAGATTTTTCGCCATAAATACGGTAACGTTTTTGGTAAACCCGCCGTAATACGCCGTTATTTTGCCGTTGTGGATCGCAACGCCGTTGTTTTGATAACCGAGAACAGCGCTCGCCGCTTTCACGGCAAGGATCACGGCTGCCACCCCTGCCACGGCAAAAGCAACGGCGTCGATCACCGCGGAGGGGACGTTGAAGATCCGCATAGGTATGACCGCTTGCAGTAACACCACCGTTGTTACGATGCCGAGAATGAGGGCAAACCACGAAACAAACGGGAAATAGGCAACCGACTTCGTCTGCTTTTCATCCGGAACATAATCGGGTAATACTTTGCCCAAAATTTCGCCGATCTCGTCATATTTACAAAACGGGACAAGTACACCCAGTTCCGCGTTGCTGTCCTCCCCGCTGTCGTTTGTGTATCCGATGACCTCAAGTTTGATGGCGGCAAAACCCAACAGGCGTTGAACCAACCTTTGCGAGATCTTAACCGCCTTGATCCTGTCGTAGCTGAAGGTGTTGGTATGCCGTTCCAAAAGCCCGAAGGCGATCTGAATATCGTTCCCACGTTTGGTGATGGTAAAGTGATGGTACCCCACGAAGGACTGGATCATAGAGCCGATAAACGAGAAGACCGAGAACAGCAACATCGCCATTACGGTAAGCACGAAAGCGATCAGAAAAAACTCTCCCCACGAACTGAACGCGTCAAGTTGCAGCATCAGCTCACAAAAGCACATAACGAAACCGGCTAATATGGCGAACAAGACCGTGAAAAACGATGTGGAAACGATGTTGATGAGTGTGTACAGCATCTTCTTTTTGGAAGTAAAGCAGTACAGACTGTCCTCGTCGGAGAGTAACACCTCTTCTTGGGGATCGTCGGCCGTTCGCGTGCCGTGTTCTTTTAACGCGTTCAATTCCACCAGCAAAGCATCAACCGTTTTTGATTTCTCAACGATGGTTATCTCCGCCTGATGCGAAGTGTTGGTAGAGCCGCTGTCGACCGTCAGAACCGCGATACCGAAGATCCTGTGAAGCAGGCTCTGCTTTTTGTTGATGGCGTGAATCTTCGTGTAGTCCAGAACGGAATGTTTGGTAAACAGCACCCCGCGGTTACATTTGATCTCCCTTTCTGTCAGTTCGTAGCCGGAAGTTCGGTAATACAGAATTCTGTAAACAATAAAGCAAAGATAAACTACGACAAACGCGATTGCAAGAAGGGGGAGCGCGGCAACGAGATCCCCCATTCCTGCTTCATCGTCAATAAAGAGGTCGCTAAGAAAGACAAAGACGATTACAAGGCTGCTGAACGAATCCGACAACAAACCGGAATACACATATCCTTTGTCAAATCTCTTCATTCTTCAGTTCCTCAATTCTCGTTTCAAGATCACGCTCAAGTTCGTCGATCATGCGGTCTGCCTCATCGGTCGTGAGAGTAGAGATGTCAAAATTCGATCCCGCCGTTGAGATGGTAACATCGCTCAAGTTCAACATCATCATAAGCGGTCCCTGCGTTCTGTGCAGATCCTGGATCTGACAGACGGGAATCACAACTCTGTGTCGGAAGATCACGCCTTGCTTCACGATGATCCGCTTGTCGTCATAGCCCCATGCGTACATTTTGTAGCGCAACGTCGGCAGGATCAGCGTAAGTCCCAGAAGTAAAACGACAGGTATTCCCACCCCCAACAAAACGGCAAGCGTAACGTCGGCGGGCGCTTCGGTTGCGATCAGAATGACAGCCGCGCTTGTCAAGATGCCCGCCAGCCCCAACGAAACAACAGCCGCGCGAATGTACCACAACTTAAGTACACATTTGTCCAATTTTTTCAGTTCCATACGTATTCCTCCTAAAACTTCCTATATGTACTGCCGATCAATCCAAAACGACAGATTTTTTCTTGCCTTTCTTATTCTTCGGAAACTCTCTTATGCGAATCACAAAGTCGAGGTTGATCGCTTCAAGCGTGCCGCCCTTTTCGATCAAAACGGCACCGTCGGTCACTTCTTTTATAGTACCCTCGAATTGATGGCTGCTGTCGAATGCGTAGATCAAGCATTCTTTATCGATAAATCTCTTTGCAAGTTCTTTCATTTCGGTATTGTCCTCCGTTTTTCTTTTTTTGATGATTCTTTCGGCAACCGCTGTCTTGGGGTTGCGTAACAGGGTAAAAATGATGATCCACAGAAGGATGATCGGTACATATGTCGATGGGTTCATTTTGAAAAACTCCTATACCGTCGTTAACGGGAGATCGGCTGTATTTCATTACTTGAGACTTCGTTTCACCGCACAGAACAGATGTTCTGCATAATTGTACAACATATCTTTTCAAATGTCAACCGCCCGCGCCGCATTATTTTGGCTTGCAATTGTGCAAAAGATGCCGTATACTATGTCGAAGAAACGGGGTGAGGGTATGGAAACCGTGTGGATATGGATGGTACTGGCATACGGTCTGTTGAAAGGTACGCGTGAGGGTATGAAAAAAGCGGCTCTTACAAAGAGTCGCTCGACCGAGATCTTGTTTTTCTATACCCTCATCGGGTGGGTATTTACCTTACCGACGTGCGTCGAAGCGTTGGCGCTGGCACCGCATTTTATCTTTTTCGCCTTTATCAAGGCGGCGGTGGTGTGCGGTGCGTGGTTGTGTGCCTTTACGGCACTGAAACACATTTCGGTGAGTTTGTACGGCATTATGGATCTGTCACGTATGGTATTTTCCACCCTGCTCGGCGTGTTCGTGCTGGGGGAGAGTTTTACGTGGGCAAAAGCCGTGGGCATGCTGTTGGTGGTGGCCGGACTGCTGCTCGTGAACCTCAAACGCGGGGGCGAAGGCGGTGAACTTACCGTAACGGTGCTCATCGCGGCGCTGATGAACTGCTTTTTGAACGCGGTGTCGGGCACGATGGATAAAGTGCTGATGAGATATATGACCTCGGCGCAACTGCAATTTTGGTTTATGCTGTTTATGACGGTGATCTACGGTGCGGTGTTGCTTTGCCGCCGCGAGCGGGTGGCGTGGGGCGCACTGTGCAGGAACTACTGGGTGCCGATCATGAGTATCTCACTGATCGTGGGGGACCGTATGCTGTTCGAAGCAAACGCCAACCCCTACAGCGAAGTGACGCTGATGACGGTGGTCAAGCAGTCGTCGGTACTGGTCACGGTGCTGACGGGGTGGCTGGTATTTCACGAAAAGCATATCGTGTACAAACTGCTGTGTACCATGCTCGTGTTGGCGGGCATTTTTGTGGCGCTGTTTTTATGAAGTGGCGGGCGTTGTAGGGACAGGCGTCCTCGCCTGTCCGTTCCGCGACCGATTGCGTTTTTCGCGGGCGGCAGGTTGCCGCCCCTACCGCGTGTGTGATCGTATAGAGCGCACGTTGCCCCTCGCCTCTCCTTTTAAAGATAAAAATCCGTGCGTAGTTTGTCCTCCCGGTCCCGTAGGTCCGCAGGGTCCGCGAGGTCCTGCCGGCCCGCAAGGTCCGACTGGTCCGCGAGGCCCTATCGGCCCGCAAGGCCCAACGGGCCCGCGAGGTCCTATCGGGCCGCAGGGTGCCACGGGTGATACGGGAGCACCCGGCCCTCAGGGGCCTCAAGGCGCACAAGGTGCGCAAGGTCCCATCGGCCCGCAAGGCCCCGCAGGTGATACCGGTGCACAAGGCCCTCAAGGCCCGATCGGGCCGGTAGGTCCTATCGGGCCGCAGGGTCCCATCGGTGAGCAGGGCCCTGCAGGCGACGTAGGTCCCGCGGGTCCGCAAGGACCGACGGGTGCGATCGGTCCCGCGGGACCGCAAGGTCCCGTTGGTCCGCAAGGCCCGACGGGCGATACGGGTGCGCAAGGTCCCGTTGGTCCTGCCGGTGCTGTCGGTCCCCAAGGCCCTCAGGGGCCTGTCGGTGAAACCGGAGCGGTTGGTCCGCAGGGACCTCAAGGACTTCAAGGTCTTCCCGGGCCGCAAGGTCCCCAAGGTGATATCGGTCCCGCAGGTCCGCAAGGCCCCCAAGGCGCTACCGGTCCTCAAGGCCCGCAAGGCCCCCAGGGTGACATTGGTCCCGCGGGTGCCACCGGTCCTCAAGGTGCCACCGGTCCTATAGGGCCGCAAGGTCCCGCAGGTCCGCAGGGCCCCCAAGGTGACGTTGGCCCCACAGGCCCCGTAGGCCCTGCGGGTGCCACCGGTCCCACGGGGCCTCAAGGCCCCGCCGGTGCTCAAGGCCCCCAGGGTGATACCGGTCCCACGGGCCCTCAGGGTCCTCAAGGCGATACCGGCCCCCAAGGTCCGCAAGGTCCTGTCGGCCCGCAGGGGCCCCAAGGCGATACGGGTGCACAGGGGCCGCAGGGACTTCCGGGAGGCGTACTCGGCTATGCGGATTTTTACGCCTTGATGCCGCCTGACAACTCGGCAACGGTTGCTCCCGGCACCGACGTCAGTTTTCCGCAAAACGGTCCGATCGCCAACACAAATATTGGGCGTCTCGGCCCGTCAACCTTCAATCTCGGTCCGATCGGCACCTATCAAATACTGTTCCAAGTCAGCGTCACTGAAGCAGGACAGCTGATCCTGACCTTGAACGGTCAAGATTTAGCCTATACCGTTGCAGGCCGTGCCACGGGAACGGATCAGATCGTGGGAATGGCTATCGTAACTACCACGGCAGTCAATTCGGTTTTGACGGTCCGCAATCCCGCAGGCAATGCAGCGGCGCTTACCATTACGCCGCTTGCAGGCGGAACTCGTCCTGTATCCGCGCATCTTGTGATCACGCAGATAGGAT
>CAZESL010000070.1:0-12372 GCA_964515215.1 uncultured Eubacteriales bacterium | reverse complement strand
TTTCAAACAACATCGCTGACAGAATCTTGTGTAGAACGTTCTGCAGATTATGTAGTGCAGTGCGTGCTTGCAAAACGGACGGTCGAGGACGCCCGTCCCTACAAATGCCTACCGAAATTCCTACAAAAACAAATGGAGAGAATGCATATCCAATGTGCATCCTCTCCATTTTTACCCCTAATCCTATCCGCCTTACGGCGGGTGGCTTTTTCACTTAATGTTTGGGTGTATGGTATGTCTCATTCGGCAGTGCGCGGTTTCGGAAAACGATCACGAGGATCAGGAGCGCGATGCACACGAGAAGCAGACCGCCTGCAATCAGCCACGGTAACGTGGTGAGCGTGGCAAGAGTAAACGGTGCGGCCGCTGTGGTGGTCGCGACGGTATCCGTTGCTTTGGGCGCCGTCGTGGTGGTCGTGGTCGTAGAAGTGGTGGCGGCGGTGGTCAGCGGCACGTAGCGTTGCACCGTATCCTCCGCCGTATCCCAGCAATACCATCCCACACTGCCTTCACCGTTCATGGCGTAAAACACCGCAAAATCCGCCCGCGCCGCATCGCCGAAGGCGAAGACGGCGAACGCCGTTTCCTCTCGCGTGACGGTGGTGGCGGTAAATCCGTCGGGCGCATCGGCCGTGAGCAGGTAATAGGTGGTCTCGCCCACCGTGAGCGGGCAGAAGGGATACACCGCATCCGCTACGGTGTCCGCGATATACCATGCGGCATCCGCATCGTCCGCCGCAAGATACACGAGCGAGATCGCCGCGTTTTCCGAACGGTAGGCGGTGAGGGTCTCGGTGCCGAATTGTACCGTGCCTGCCGCAAATCCTGCGGGGATATCCGCTTTGTCGGGGGTGAGTGCCGTATACGTTACGCCCTCTACCGTCAGCGTTTGCGGTTCGGTGGGGGCGGTGGTGGTCGTACTGCCCGTCGTGGTGGTTGTGGGACGGCGGGTGGTGGTCGTGGTAGTCGTCGTGGGACGGCGGGTGGTCGTGGTGGTGGTCGTCGTGGTGGTGGTCGTTGTGGTCGTGGTGGTGGTCGTCACGGCCTGCACCTTCATCACCGCACCTGCCGAGGGTGAGCCGAGTGCGGCATAACTCCACGAAATGACCTCGGCACCGCCGATGGAGAAGGTGCAGTTGCCGGCGGCGATCGCTTTAAAGGTGAGCGGGAACTTCATCGAACCGCTGTCCGCCGTGGCGGCGGCGGCCAGATTGACCGTGCCGTTACCGCCTGCGGCATTGCTGCCCGAGACAAATTCCATCACCGCAGGATCGTAGTACACCGCGGCGGATACCGCACCGATGGAAGAGGCGGTGAAAGAAGCCGTCACCGTGACGGTGTCGCCCACCGTGACGGTATTTGCGGAAAAGGCGAGATACGCGTTGGCAGTTTCTGCCGTTACCGCGAAGGGGGTGGCAAACAGCGTCAACAGCAGTGCCGCCACGCACAGAAACCGTATACATTTACTCATACCAAACACTCCTTTTATTGTTCAATGACGGTGACCTTCAAAAGGTGTTGTTGCGTTTTCAGCAAGTCCACGATGGTGATCGCCCCGTCTTTCGATACGTCGGCGGCGTGCAACGCGTGGTCACTCAAAATCCGCACCTTCAAAAGATGCTGTTGTATCTGCAAAAGGTCGATGATCGAAATAACACCGTCGCCGTTCACGTCACCGCGGATGAGCAACGGATACACCGCGTAAAGAACGTCACCTTTGAATACGTGCATCGAACATCCCGTGCCGACCGTTCCCGTCACCCGCACGCCGTTGCCGTCCACCACGATGAGTGAAGCCTCCGTGTCGGACAACGTGAAGCTTTTGAGGAAATCTTCGGCAGTCGTGCCGGGGGAAATGCCTTGAATCGTGTCTTCGATGCGGTATATTTCACTTTTCAGTGTTGGGGCGTTTTCGTCTCCGCCTGTCTCGGACGGTGTGCGGTAGACCGATAAGGTGTAGGTGCGCACCGCCCCCGAAGCGGCGGTGATCTTGACTTCGATCGTGTTCATCCCGCTTTTCAGCACCACCGTGCCTGTGCCGCCCACCGTGGCGGTCGCACTGAAGGCGGTCGCGTTCACGCGGATGGACGAGACCGTGGCAGGCACGCTCATCTCGTACGTCAGGCGGTAGGTGTCAAACGCGGGGGAAAACGCACCGTCGCTTACCGTCAGTGCGGAGAGCCAGTTGTCGTTGCTTCCCGTGGAAGTGGGTTTTTCGCACGCTTCTTCGGGCATATCCTCGTAGACGGGGATACAGAATTCCATCGCCCCCGCCTTCACTTCGTCCGAATAGGCGTTTGCAAGAGTGATCGCCTCGGATGCAGGAGCGAAGATGTTGGTCATATACTGGTGGCGGTAGTAGCCGTTACCGCCGTCGGTCACGTCAAACTTTTGCAGATACAAGGTGTTCTGCTCACGGTTGATGTAGGAGTTACCCAAAATGACCGCGCCGCCGCGAATGGCCAACAGCGGTGTCGTCCACGGCAGGTAGTAGGCGGCGTTGGTGGTCGCGGCATACCGTGCACCGTTTTGAATGGGGGAGAGGGTGTCGGTCGCGTAGGCGTTGATGTTGAAGATGTTGTAATAGCCGTTGTACGGTACATCTGCCGTGCCGTGCGCGAGCGGGTTGCCCGCGACCCCTTGCTCCTGCCGTGCGCGGGACGCTAAGTGATACGGGCTGACACCCGTCTCCCGTCCCGCGTCCATAAACCACTCGGCCCAGTCGCCCGTCGCCATAAAGGTGTCTTTCAAGATCGCTTTCACACCTTCGATGGTGCAGGTCTCGGAATAGGCTAAGTTTTCAAACTGAAAGATCCCCGTGGCGGTAAGCGCATTTCGCGGGTCTAAACAATAGGCGATGATACCGCGGTCCGCCGCGACCCACGCATCGCTGTCCAGCCCTTTCCACACCCCCGTTGCAGGGGTGTATGCGCCGTATTCGCACGACTTCCACGAAGCGATGCTGCTCGTGTGCACCAAACTGACACCCACCACGCTTTGGGCATCCAGCACCTCTTGCCACGTAAGCCCCGTGTGCTGTGCGCGGAACACCCAGTTTGGGTACTCTTTATGTAATTCCCTGAGGGCGGGACGGTAACTTTCGGGGAATTCTTGCTCGGTGAGCCACGCTTCAAAGGGGTCTTCGTCAGAGGGGGGCGGTACTTCACCGCCGTTCCCCGTGGTCGTGGTCACACCTGTTGTCGTTGTTGCAGAGGCGGTAGTGGCGCCTGTCGCAGTCGTTGCGGACGCGGTCGCAGTCGTTGTGCCGGTTGCGGTCGTGACACTCGTTACAGCCGCCGTACTACTTGTACTTTCCGCTGTGACACCGAGCAAGACGTTGCCGAGCAGAGACAGCAACGTAACGGCCGCCAATATGCGGTGGCGCATACCTTCGCCTCCTTTCGCTGAAATCATCTATTATTTTACCACATTGTCGTAAATTGTCAACAGGAAGACGATTGACAAAAGCGGGAAGGATTGGTAAACTGGAACGGTAGGAATTTGAGGAGGTCTTAGGTATGGTAAATTTCGATCGGTTCAATACCACTGCCGATACGGCAGATAATATTACCCGTGCGTTGCAGTATTGCCGCGCGTGCGGGGAGGATACGCTGGTCTTTGAAAAAGGCGAGTATCACCTGACGGCGGCAATGGCGGCGGAAGCACTGTTATGTATGTCCAATCACGGCGATCCGGGGCTGAAGCGTATCGGCTTTTTGCTTCAGGATATGCAGGATTTCACGCTGGACGGGGGCGGCAGTACCTTCGTTTTTGACGACGTGATGCAACCTGTGGCACTGCTCTCCTGCCGCAACGTCACCTTGAAGAATTTTTCGGTCATCTGCCGCCGCACCAAAAACACCCGTGCGGATATCGTCCGTGCGGGCGCGGATTGGATGGAACTGTCCTTGGCGACGGACGAGCCGTGGTACGTCAGCGAGGGGGAACTCCTGATCGGCGAGCGGTGGTGCGACCCGCAACGCGTGTTCTATTTTGACGAATACGACGGCACGACCGAACAACTGGCGGCGGGTAACGCCGAATACGTTTGCTATTCCCCTGCCGAGGGGCGGATACCGCACCTCACCTATTCCGTAACGGCGGACGGCCATGTGCGGGTGGACGGTCTGCGCCGTCCGTTTGCGGAGGGTAACCGCGTGGTGCTCGGCACCGAGTCGCGGTGCGGCGCGGTGATGCTGGCGGAAGGTTGCGTGAACACGGTGTTTTGTGACGTGACGCTGTACAGCGGCATCGGCATGGGGTTGATCGCGCAAAACTGCGATGGGGTGGAACTCGACCGCTGTGCCACGCGGGTGTTGCCGCATCGCCTGTTCAGCCTGAACTCGGATGCGACGCATTTTGTGCACTGTAAAGGGAATATTCACATTCACGATTGTCACTTTGAAGGTCAGCACGACGATGCGTTGAATCTGCACAGCGTGTATCTGCAGGTGGTCGCCGTGCGCGAACGTGCGGTGACGGTGCGGTTTATGCACCCCGAAACACGCGGTATTGCGATCTTCCGTGCGGGGGACCGCGCGGCGGTGATCGATTCCCGCACCCTCCTCTCCCGCGGAGAGGTGCAGGTGGAAGCGGTGCGCCCGTTGAACATGGACAACATCGAACTTACCCTCACCGCCGAAAGCGACCTGTCGCTCATCCGTGTGGGGGATTGCTTGCACGAGCCGTCCTATCACGCAACGGTGTTGTTCGAGCGGTGTACCATGGTGAACAACCGCGCCCGCGGGGTGTTGCTCAGCGGTGGAGCGGATTACACTTTCCGTGATAATCTGTTCTTCACCCCCGGCCCTGCCATCCGTTTTGCGTGCGAAGCGGATTATTGGTACGAAACGGGTGGGAATGAAGCCGTGCTGGTGGAGAATAACGAATTTTGCAACTGCGTATACGCGGGATGGGGTGTGTATACGATCGACAGTAATCGGCTCCCGCATGACGAGGGGGTATATTTCCGCCGGTCGTTGGTACTTCGTAACAATACCTTCCGCGATTGTGAGCACCCGCTGGCAGATCTGTACGGATTCCGAACGGTGTGCTTTGAAGGGAACGTGTTTGAAGGCGGAATTGAGCCGACCGTGCACGCGGAAAACTGCGGTACGGTGACATTGCAAGACGAAATACAGAGGGTGTAACGATGGATAGATTGTATCAATGGATGGATGCCCATGCCGATGAGTTGATCGACGCTGCGGCGCGACTGGTGCGTATCAACAGCGTAGGCGGTGAGCCGCAAGGTGACCACCCCTTCGGTGACGGTGTGGCGGCGGCGCTGGACGAAGCGTTGGCGATCGCGAACGAGTGGGGGCTTGCCACTTGCAATCACGAATATTACGTCGGTACCGCACAACTTGGCGAGGGGGAACCACGCCTTGGGGTACTGTGCCATTTGGATACCGTGCCGCTCGGTGAGGGGTGGACTTATGATCCGCTCGGCGCCACGATCGACGGCGGCAAAATGTACGGACGCGGCACCACCGATGACAAAGGCCCCGCCGCGGCAACCCTGTTTGCTCTGCGTGCTCTCAAAGAGTGTGATATGGTGCCGCCTGCCGCCTGCCGCGTGGTGCTCGGCGGCGACGAGGAGACCGGCTCGACCGACATGGAATACTATCAGAGCAAAGAAGCGTTCCCGCCGTATCTGTTCTCGCCCGACGGGAGTTACCCGCTGATCAACACCGAAAAAGGACGGGTACAACTGACCGTTTCGGCACCGATGACCGACGCCCGTCTTCGGTGGGCGCGGGGCGGCGTGGCGCTGAACGCCGTGCCGACCGAGGCGACGGCGTGTCTGTGCGACGTACAAGCGGCAGCGATACGCACCGCCGCGGCACAGGCGGGACGTGCCGTGACGGTGACCGAGACGGCCGACGGTGTGACGGTGACGGCACACGGGGCGGCGGCACACGGTTCCACCCCCGAAAAGGGCGAAAATGCGGTGACCGCCTTGCTTGAAGTGCTGGCGGTGTGCGGCGTCGGCGGTGATGCGGTAAAAGCAGCGGCCGAAAAATTCCCGTTTGCCGAATACGGCGGCGAAAGCGCGGGTGCGGCGTGCAGCGACGTCCCTTCGGGTGCCCTGACGTTGGCGCTTACCTGTCTCTCGATCGAAGGGGGGCAGTTTGTGGGAAGAGCGGACATTCGTTTCCCCGTGAGTTTCACGGTAGCGGATATTGAGGCAAAACTTCACACGGGACTGGACGCGGCGTTTACCGTCACGTTTGCGAACTGCGTGGAAGGTCACCACGTACCGGAGGACAGCCCGTTCGTGCAAACGCTGTTGCGGGTGTATGAGCAGGAGACAGGAGAGGAGGCGCACGGGCTTGCCATCGGCGGCGGTACCTACGTACACGGTATTCCGAACGGGGTGGCGTTCGGTGTGGAATTCCCCGGTGTGGACAACCGCATTCACGGGGCAGACGAGTTTATCGGTGTGGACGAATTGATGAAAGATGCCCGCCTGATCGCTCGTGCGGTGGCGGCGGTATGTGCCCAAAACTGGTAAAACTCACCGATAACGGCGAGGATTTTTAGAATTTTTGGACAAAAAACACCCCCTTGCATCTTGACAAACGAGTCATAAGCGTGTAATATATAAGTTGGGTATATCTTACCGACGGCAGTCGGTGCTGTTGTCGGTATGGGCATATTCGAGCAACACCTGCGGGTGGTTGCTTTCATTCGTATAGTTACACGACGAACATGAATTCAGGAGGTGCAAGGTTTCATGGATATGATATGGGTCATCGTGTCCGGTGTCGGCGGTCTGGTCGTCGGCTCGGTGGTGTCGGCCATCATCGCGTTCAAAAGCGGTGTGAACAGCCGTCGCCGCACGGCCGAAGCGTTGATCGGCTCGGCAGAACAGGAATCGGAACGTATCATCAAAGAAGCCAACCTCACAGCGGAAGCGAAAAAGAAAGAAGCTGTGTTGGAGGCAAAAGACGAAGTGCACCGTCTGCGCAGTGAAGCGGAACACGACATTAAAGAACGTCGCAAAGATATTCAGCGGCAGGAAAACCGTTTGCAGCAGAAGGAAGAAGCACTCGACCGTAAGATCGAAAATTACGAGAAGAAGGAAGAACAGATCGCCCAGCGTGCCAAGGCTGTGGAGGAACGCTTGGCAGACGTGGAGAACATCAAGCGCAGTCAGTTTGAAATGCTCGAACGCATTTCCGGTTACACCGCCGAACAGGCGAAGGAGTATTTGCTGAACGCGCTGACCGACGAGTTGACACACGAAAAGGCGCTCCGTATCGCGGATATTGAAGCGCAGTTGAAGGACGAGGCGGACAGCCGCGCCCGTAACATGATCTCCCACGCCATTCAGCGCGTGGCGGCGGATCAGGTGACCGAAGCGACCGTGTCGGTCGTACCGTTGCCGAATGACGAAATGAAGGGCCGCATCATCGGTCGCGAAGGACGTAACATCCGCGCGATCGAAACACTCACCGGTTGCGACCTCATCATCGACGATACTCCCGAAGCGATCACGTTGTCTTGCTTTGATCCCGTGCGCCGTGAGATCGCCCGTCTGTCGCTTGAGCGTTTGATCTCGGACGGCCGTATCCATCCCGCCCGCATTGAGGAAATGGTGGAAAAATCCCGCCGTGAGGTGGAGGCGACCATTAAGGCGGAGGGTGAGCGTGCGGTGCTCGAAACGGGCTTGCACGGCATTCATCCCGAAGTTATGCGTCTGCTCGGTCGTCTGCGTTACCGTACCAGTTACGGTCAGAACGTGCTGAACCACTCGATGGAAGTGGCGTTCCTCGCCGGCATCATGGCGAGCGAACTGGGCATCGATCCCGTGGTGGCGCGTCGCGCGGGTCTGCTTCACGACATCGGTAAAGCGGTGGATCACGAGATCGAAGGTTCGCACGTGGAGATCGGTGTGGATATCGCCCGCAAGTATAAGGAAAGCGATGCGGTCATTCACGCGATCCAGGCGCACCACGGCGACGTGGAAGCGGCGACCATCGTGGCTTGCTTAGTGCAGGCGGCGGATGCGATCTCGGCGGCACGTCCCGGCGCCCGCCGCGAGAATTTGGAAAACTACATCAAGCGTCTGGAAAAACTCGAAGAACTCGCCAACGAGTTCAACGGTGTGGAACGTTCCTTTGCTATCCAGGCGGGTCGCGAAGTACGCATTTTGGTGAAACCCGAAGTGGTCAGCGACGATCAGATGACCCTGCTCGCGCGCGATATCGCCCAGAAGATCGAGGACAATATGGATTATCCCGGTCAGATCAAGGTCAATCTCATTCGCGAAAATCGCGCAGTGGACTACGCAAAGTAAAACAGATAAAGCGGGCGCGTGAAGCGCCCGCTTTTTAGAGTGAAGCGGCGAGAAAGCCTCCCCTTGTCAGGCAATACAAGCCATGTTACGCACAACCCCCTTGCCTCTCCTTGTTAGGAGAGGTGGCACGGCGAAGCCGTGACGGAGAGGTAGTGGACATAGAGCCCCCCTCTCCGCCTCGCATACGCTCGGCACCTCTCCCCGCAAGCGGGGCGAGGCGAGGTGTTTTAGTGCATAATCATTGAGAGTACCCTCTTAAGTTAATAACATTACCTTGTCAGGAGAGGTGGCACGGCGGAGCCGTGACGGAGAGGTAGTGATATACCATCTCTACCGATTGAGAGGAAGTGTACGGTATGAACATCTTATGTGTGGGTGACGTGGTCGGGCACCGCGGCTGTGAATTGGTGCGGCGGGTGTTGCCCGCCCTCAAACGGCAGTATGCGGTGGACGTGTGTATCGTCAACGGCGAAAATGCCGCCGACGGCAACGGCCTCACTCCGGTTGCGGCGCGTTCCCTGCGGGACAGCGGTGCAGACGTCATCACGGGCGGCAATCACACCTTCCGCCGTCACGAGTTTTACGAACTGTTAGATCAAGAGCCGTGGCTGTTGCGTCCCGCGAATTTCCCCGCTTCGGCACCCGGCGGGGGGATGTACACGGTGGATCGCGGACGGTATCAGGTGACGGTGATCAATTTGATCGGCACCGCCTTTATGGAGCCGCTTGCTTGCCCGTTTGACACGCTGGACGCCCTTTTGAAACAAGCGGGTGACCCGAAATTCTGCGTGGTGGATTTCCATGCGGAAGCGACGGCAGAGAAGAAAGCGCTGGCTTTTTACGCCGACGGGCGGGTATCCGCGCTGTTTGGAACCCACACCCACGTGCCTACGGCGGACGAGCAGATCCTGCCCCGCGGCACGGGCTACATTACCGACGTGGGGATGAGCGGACCATATGAATCGGTGCTCGGCATTCGCCCCGAACTCTCCATTGCCAAAATGCACGGCAAACTGCCCGTCCGCTTCGCGGTGGCAGAGGAAGGCCCGTGCGAGTTGCAGGCAGTGCTGTTCACGCTGGATGATAAGACGGGCAAAACGACGGCGGTGGAAAGGATCGCGGTGCGGTGAAAACGGCCGTTTATATGTGCTTACGGGTAATCTGATCGTCCCGAAGTTCTGCTGAATACTGCTGTGAAACAAGAGAGCGCCCCGTGTTCCAATCGAACACGGGGTGCTTTTCTGATTTCATTAACATTGAATACAGTTATTCTTTAAGTGTAATAGCCCTATCTTTTATGCTGTATTTTGATTTGTCAAAAATATTCTCGTTTTCCAAGGATTTAAAATCAACTTTTTTGTTGACCTCTGTGATAGGAATATCCTTTCTTATCACGTAGTACTTAGGAACATAGGTTTCAGGACATTTGCTTTTTATCAGCGCATCTAATTCGCTTATAATATCTTCGGAATAGTTGTTGCTTTCAAGTACGATGTGAGCAACAGGGACTTCTCTTTCTTCCGGATCGTCATATTTAACACAACAACAATTGTTAATTAACGGATGAGATTTTACAGTATCTTCAATAGTTCCAAGCCATACTTTACCACCGCTTCGTGTGAGCATACGTTTTGCTCGACCGCAATGATAAATTCGACCTTCTTCATCCATATAACACAAATCGTCGGTATGCAACCACACCTTGCCATCTTTATGTATACGGAGCATTTTCTTTGTTTCGTCAGGATTTTTGATATACCCTTTCATTACAGTAGGACCGGAGATGCAGAGTTCGCCGATTTCACCATATGTCTTTTCTTTTAACTTTTCAGGGTCAAATTCATCATATGACATATAATCAAAAACGCCTATTTCAGCATACTTCAGAGGGATGCCTATACTGCCTTTTGTGAGTGCGGGTTTTATAGAGTATATTACACCGGCCATGCTCTCCGTAAGACCGTATCCCTGTTTGATCCAAGTGTCACAATTTTTAGATCTTGAAAACTCGTGGTATGCGATCTCTTCTTCTTCGTGCAATTTATCTCCTCCCGAGATAGGATCTGTTGCAAAAGAAAGATCGTCTATACCGGATTCACGAATACTTTTAAACAAAATCGGTCCTGCCATAAATACGTTAGGACGATGCTCTTTGATCAAGGAAGGATATTCTTCAACAGAAAATTTGCAAATCAAATTAACCGACACGCCGCAACACATAAGATTATAAGTAGCATTAAAGTAATACGAAACCGCCGGCGGAAGAATACTCATAGATGTTTTAGGCGCATAAAACTCCATTTCACTATTCATAAAAGAACATGCACTTGCAATAATGCTGTCGTTAGTTGTTTCAACACCCTTTGCACCGCCCGTTGTACCGCCGGTATACATAATCACGCTTACATTTTGTCCACCGTCACTGATCGTTCGGAAATCGGTGCCCTTGTAAACTTTTTTCCAATTGTTATACTTTAAAAATTGCAGAGGCAGTTTTACTGAATTTCCGGACTGACCGACAATGCTTTTGAAGTTCCCCATAAACATTTTAAATACTGCTGCCTTGCTCATTGATGCGGTGATCGGAACCGTAATAACTTTGTTTATGGTTTTAGAAAGTCCCAAATCCATAGCTCCGACAACATTTTGAAGAATGAACGGGACGTCTGAAACAAATAGGTATTGCGTCTCTGTTAATTCACACATAAACTTAATTCTTTCGGGGCTCTCGTCAAATTTAATAAGATTTGTCGTAGCACCCATCTTGCAAAGTGCAAACCAAAAGAATATTGCTTCCGGAACATTAAGGAATACGAAGGAAACGGTATCTCCTTCTTTAACTCCCATAGCCGTCAAACGTGTAATGGTTTCCTCAACTTCTTTTTTTATGTCGCTTGCGGTATATTTGTTTCCGTAGTATTCTAACAGGGGATGCTTATAGTCCTTTGTGACCTCAAGGAAAAAATCGTAGCAGTTTTTTCCGAACGGAATTTCGGGCAAAGACGGATCTTTGTACCATTTCATCCACGGTCTGTCGATAGAGGGGGTGCCTGTAAGTTGTTGCTCTGCGTTCATTTCAATACTCTCCTCAAAATAAAAAAGTGCGGCTACCGAAGTAACCGCACAAAAAATGCAAACTCCGATAGTCGCCAAACTAATTATGCAAAATGGTATTAACCGAATTCGTCATAATGGAATTTGCATTTTTATCAAATTCACCGAATTCGGAAAAGGGTATACGTATCCCGAAAGATAAAATACCATTTCGCATATTTAATTAGTTTGGCAAGTATAAGTTTACCACTTTTTATTTGGAAATGCAATATATTTTTACAAGTTGTTTTTTGTCAAATGTCGATCACCACCGTAAGGCGGCGATATGCACACGGTGCGTCGACGAGCGCCGCACCCTACGCGCGGGCCGTGTTGTGTACACGCTCGACTCCCTTTTGGCAACGGGTCTTTGCGGTCATGTGATCGGTCGCAAAACGGACGGGTGAGGAGACCCGTCCCTACGGTTGGCACACGTACGGTAGGGGCGAACTGTGTTCGCCCGCAAATCGCGCGCAAAAGCAAATGACACGGTAGGGGCGGCCATCGGTCGTCTGCCGTGGATATCCATTTGGATCGAAAAAGGGCATGGTAGGGGGCGGCAATTTTTGACGCCCCGCTTGGATACGCTCCTCGCGGTGCGTCGACGAGCGCCGTACCCTACGCGCACGTTTCGCGTCAACGGCGAAAACATTATAAAATATAAAGCCTCCCCTGTGTAAGGGGAGGAAAGGGAGAGTCGAAGACGTGAAAGCCTTCCTCCTTGAGGAAGGTGGCACGGCGTAGCCGTGACGGAAGGAGTGGATCACGTAGTTTTCTTCGCCGCACACTCCCTCAACGAGGGAGCCTTTGGGCACCGCCACACAAAAAAATGACCGCCCGAAGATGATGGCCATCTTCGAGCGGTCTTGTTATGGCACCTTAAGCCTTCGGATTCGGGAACGTGTCAATTTTCTTTACGGCATACCGAACGAAGGGCTTCGCCCTTGTTCTGCAAGTTTGCCTTCGGCAAACGT
>CAZESL010000069.1:0-12404 GCA_964515215.1 uncultured Eubacteriales bacterium | reverse complement strand
GTTCCTCGAAGTACTTCTTACCGACTTCCATAACGACGTCGGAGTACATCTGGATAAAGCGGCGATAGCAGTCGTACGCCCAACGAGCGTTGCCCGACTTCGCAGCCATGGTCTCCACGACTTCTTCGTTCAGACCGAGGTTCAAAATGGTATCCATCATACCGGGCATGGAAGCACGCGCACCCGAACGCACCGAAACGAGCAGCGGGTTCTCCTTATCGCCGAACTTCTTGCCGACGACTTCTTCCATCTTGGTGATGTATTCCATGATCTGTGCCTGGATCTCATCATTGATCTTGCGGCCGTCCTCATAGTACTGAGTGCAAGCCTCAGTGGAAATGGTAAAGCCCTGCGGCACCGGCAGACCGATCTTGGTCATTTCCGCCAGGTTCGCACCCTTACCGCCGAGCAGCTCACGCATCGAAGCGTCGCCCTCGGAAAACAGGTATACATACTTGTGACTCATGTTTTCATTCCTCCTGAATTTTTTTGCCTGTGAGCGTTGAGATTCACAGGGCGCTCCACAGTAACGGATTCATTATAACACCCTTTTAAAAATTTTTCCATAGGTTTTTCTAAAAAATTTTGAAATCGTGGTATTTTACTCAAAAAATCCGTAAAATTGTGCGTGGTATGTGAAAAATAATGCACTTTTTCGCTTGCAAATCCCGTTTCACTCTGTCATAATAGGGATACGGACATCGAGGGAGACCTCTATGCCCGCATTTCCCGTTTGAGGTGATACGAACCATGTTCTTCAAAAAGAAGCCCGCAGGTCCCGTGGATTGGCTCATCGTGGGGCTGGGCAACCCCGATAAAAAATACGTCGGCACCCGCCACAACACAGGCTTTGCCGCGTTGGAAGCGCTCGCGGAAAAACTCTCGGTGCGGGTGGATCGCGTAAAGTACAAGTCCTTTTGCGGCGAGGCCGTCATCGGCGAGCACAAGGTGCTGCTCATGATGCCGCAGACCTATATGAACAACAGCGGTGAAGCGGTGCGGGAAGCGATGAATTTCTACAAACTCCCGCCCGAGCGCGTGCTCGTGATGTTTGACGATATCTCCCTGCCCGTCGGTACCGTTCGCGTGCGGCGGTCGGGCAGTGCGGGCGGTCAGAAAGGGATGGCCAGCATCATTCAGCTGTGCGGCAGTGACAAATTCCCGCGGGTGAAGATCGGTGTGGGCGAAAAGCCGCACCCCGAGTACGATCTTGCGGCATGGGTGCTGTCGAAATTCACCAAAGAGGAAGCACCGTTGGTCGCGGACGCCGCCCGCCGTGCCGCCGACGCCGCCTGCCTGATCGTGGAAGATTCGGTGGATGCGGCGATGAACCGTTTTTCGAGGTAATATATTATGTCCTTATTTTCAAACGGATTGCGGGACCTTCCCGCCTTCGCCCGCCTCACGGCGGACGTTGCCGCCGACCGTCTGCCCGCCGCCGTGACCGGCGTGGGTACGGTACACAAAGCGTTGTTGCTTCACGGTCTGCGGGAAGCGACGGGGCGACGTATGCTCATTTTGGTGGGTGAGGAAGCGGAAGGCACCCGCCTTTCGGAAGACCTCACCGCGCTCGGTGAGCGCGTGTGTACCCTCGTCGGGCGCGACTTATCGCTTCGGCAGGTGGAATCGGTCTCCCGCGAATACGAACAACAGCGGCTCGGCGCACTGGCACGGTTTTTGAACGGCGACGTTGACCACATCATCGCCACCGCCGACGCCGCGATGCAGTACACCCTCACCCCCGATGCGTTGCTGGAGCACACCTTAGATTTCATGGCGGGGCAAGCCCTGCCGATGGAAGACCTGCCCGAGACGCTCACCGCCGCGGGATACGAGCGGTGTGCGCAGGTGGAAAGTGCGGGTCAGTTTTCGGTGCGTGGCGGCATTGTGGATATCTGGGCGGCGGACGGTGCCGCCCCCTTGCGTATGGAGTTGTGGGGCGATACCGTCGATACGCTTTCGTACTTCGACCCGCTCACTCAGCGACGCACCGACCCGCTCGACGCGGTATCGGTGCCGCCTGCGGCGGAGATCTTGTGCGACCGACCCACCGCTCTTGCGGAAAAGATCCGCGCACTCGCGGCGGGACTGAAAGGCCGTGCGGCGGCCGCCGCCCCCGCCCTGGAAGCGGATGCCGAACGGCTGTGCCGCGGCACCTCCCCCGCTTCACTCGACAAATACATTCCTCTTTTGTACGACACCCCCGCGACCGTGTTCGATTTTGCGGAGGATGCCCTCCCCGTGCTGTGCGAACCCGCGAAGGTGAAAGAGCGCGCCCGCACCTATCTGTGGCAGATGGAGGAGGACATTACCGCGCTTTTGGCGGAAGGGCAACTCTGCCGCGGGCTCACCGCCTACGCGATGGATTGGGAGACACTCGCCCACCGCCTGCAAAAGGGCTGTATCACGCTGGATGCGTTCGCCCGCTCGTCCGAATGGGCGATGAAGGCGCTTTATAACCTCACCGCCCATCAACTGCCCGTGTGGTCGGGCAGTGTGGAGGTGCTGTGCGACGATCTGCGCGACCACTTGAACCGCGGCATGGCGTGCGTGGTGCTCGCGGGACAGGAAGAGCGTGCCGCCACCGTGCTCGCGGAAGATCTGCAAAAAGCGGGGATCCCCGCGCTCTACGCCCCGCACCCCGAAAAGCCGCTGGCGCGGCGGGTCGTCGTGACCCACGGCGGACTTTCAAGCGGGTTTGAACTTCCCGATGCCGCGTGGTGTGTCATCACCCACGGGCGTGCCGCTTCGGCACGCCGCACCCACAAAACCAAGCGGCAAAGTAAAGGAGCGCAGATCCACAGCATTTCGGAACTGACGGCAGGGGATTACGTCGTACACGCCGCCCACGGTATCGGCATCTACGAAGGGATCCACCAATTGGCGGTGCAGGGCGTGGTGAAAGATTATTTGAAACTGCGCTACGACAAGGGCGACACCCTCTACGTCCCCGTCACCCAACTCGACTTGGTATCCAAATATATCGGCACCAAAGAGGACGTCACCTTAAAACTGCACCGCTTAGGCGGGCAGGAGTGGCAAAAAGCGAAGGTGCGGGTGCGCACCGCGGTGAAGGATATCGCGAAACAACTCATTGCCCTTTACTCCGCCCGTATGGCGACCAAAGGTTTTGCGTTTGATGAAGACGGCGCGTGGCAGGGGGATTTTGAACGACACTTCGCATACGAGGAGACCGAAGACCAACTCCGTTGTACCGCCGAGATCAAAGCGGATATGGAACGCCCCGTGCCGATGGACCGCCTGCTCTGCGGCGACGTGGGCTTCGGCAAAACGGAAGTGGCGTTGCGCGCCGCCTTCAAGTGCGTGACCAACAGCAAACAGTGCGTCATTTTGGTGCCGACCACCATTTTGGCGTTTCAGCACTACAACACCATCTGCCGCCGCATGGAAGGGTTTCCCGTGAAGGTGGAGATGATCTCCCGCTTCCGCACCCCGAAACAGCAAGAGGAGATCCTGCGGCAGGTCGCCTGCGGCGAGATCGATATTTTGGTGGGCACCCACCGTCTGCTTTCGAAGGACGTCAAATTCCGCGACCTCGGCTTGTTTATCGTGGACGAAGAGCAACGCTTCGGCGTGGCACAAAAAGAGCGCATTAAAGAGATCGCCCCCACGGTGGACGTGCTGACGCTTTCGGCGACCCCCATTCCCCGCACGCTGAACATGGCGATGAGCGGTATTCGCGATATGTCTATTTTGGAAGAAGCGCCGCAGGACCGCCGCCCCGTGCAGACCTACGTACTGGAACACGACAACGGCATTATCGCGGACGCCATTCGCCGCGAACTGCGCCGTGACGGGCAGGTGTACTATCTGCACAACCGCGTGGAGAGCATCGAGCGGGTAGCGGCGGGACTGCAGATGCGTATTCCCGAAGCGCGCATCGCCTTTGCCCACGGAAAAATGAGCGAAGAACAGCTGTCGGACATCTGGCAGCAGATGCTCGAACACGAGATCGACGTGCTCGTGTGCACCACCATCATTGAAACGGGCGTGGATATTCCGAACGTCAACACCCTCATCATTGAAAATGCCGACCGTTTCGGCCTGTCCCAGTTGCATCAGATCCGCGGGCGGGTGGGACGTTCCTCCCGCCGTGCGTTTGCCTACCTCACCTTCCAGCGCGGCAAAGCCTTGTCCGACGTATCGGAAAAGCGCTTGGACGCGATGCGGGAATTCACCGAATTCGGTGCGGGCTTCAAGATCGCCATGCGGGATATGGAGATCCGCGGTGCAGGCAATCTGCTCGGTGCGCAACAGCACGGTCACATGGAAGCGGTGGGATACGATATGTATCTGCGCCTCTTGGCGGATGCGGTGGAGCAAGAAAAGACGGGTCGCACGGAAGACACTCCCGATGCGGAATGTCTCATCGACCTTGCGGTATCGGCGCACATTCCCGATGATTACATCCGCGAAAACGCACAACGCTTGGGGGTCTACCGCCGTATTGCGGATATCCGCACAATGGAAGATTCGCTCGACGTGTACGACGAGCTGATCGACCGCTTCGGCGAACCGCCCGAGGCGGTGCAGGGGTTGATCGACGTCGCCCTTCTGCGCAACATGGCGGCGGGGCTGGGCATCGTGGAAGTCAAACAGCAGGGCGACAGCCTGCTGCTCTATCCCAAAACGCTCGATATGGCACTGGGCGGGCGGATGACCGCCGCTCTCGCAGGGCGCGTGATGATCAGCGCCGGTAAAAAACCGTATTACGCGGTAAAAATGAAAAAAGGGCTCACCCCGCTCGACACGTTGCGTGAAGCGTTGGAAGCCGCCGAAAAAACGGCTTGACTTTTTGTTACGATTTGCTACAATAAATGATGATCTTTATTCATATTGGAGGTTTACACTATGACCATCTGTTTGCGCCGCATTGCTTTATCGTGCGCATTGCTATGCCTTAGTCCGCTGCTTTGCGCGTGTGGGGATACAACAAAAACCGACGATGCGACCGCCACCACAACCGCTACCACGACCACTACGACCGCCTCTTCGGGATTCGATGAAGCGGCTCTGCTTGCACAGCTCACCACCCGCGAGTATATCTACACCGCCGCCGATGGTGAACAATGCGTTTTTTACGAAATCACCAACGGGTCCGACCGCGACCTATACATCACCGTCACCGCCGACTTTCTTAAAGGCGGTACGACCGCCTACACCGAAAGTGACGATATCGAAATTCTGGCAAGCGGTGCCACCTACGCTATTTATTTTACACCGCAAGCCGCTTTTGATACGATCCGCTACACCGCAAACGTATACGGCACGCAAAAGGCGCCCGCCGCACTTTCCTGTGCTTTTGAAGTGAGTGAAAACGGTGTGGAATTTCTGACCTGCACCAACACTTCCGCCCGTGATGCGAACGCATTCGCAGGTTATGTGCTGTACTTCAGCGGCGAGACGGTAGTGGATTTTGATATCACCTATTTTTCGCCCGCGGCGGGAGAGAGTGAGACCGAAAACGTGGACACCGATGCGGCGTACGACTCGTACAAGATCTATGTCGGCGGTGCCTTGACCGAGTAAGGAGGATCTGCTATGAAAAAATGTGCATTTCTGTTGGCATTCGTTTTGAGCGTTTCCCTCACGGCGTGTGATCGCGCCCCCGGGAACACGCCCGACGACACTACCGCTACGGTCACGACCACCGCGACCGCGACGACCACCGCACCGCTTGTGGGCGAAAACGACGGTGTCACCTACAAAAACACCCATTTTGGTATTGCTTTCACTCCGGCAGACGGCTGGGATCTGTTCGACAACGACGAGATCGCCGACCGCAATCTGCCCATTTTATCGATGGCGGACGGCGAAACCTACGCCGATGCGGTAAACCGTGCGCAGGAATTTTACGATATGTACGCGGTGCAGGAGAGCACCGGCAACTCCATCGCCGTGCGGGTGGAGAACATGGCGACGATGTACGACTTTTTACCCACGGCAGAGGAATACCGCACTATGCAGACGTCGATGCTCGAAGGGGTCCCCGACCTCTCCTTTGAGAGCGTTGACGTCACGTTGGACGGCACGGAGATCCCTGCACTGAAAGTGCTGTGGGGCGGCGGCGAAAACGTACAGACCGACCTCTTCGTTTACGTCATCAAAGACAGTTATATGCTGTCGCTTGAACTTTCCTCCACCGACGGTGACCACGCCGCCGAATGGCTGTCGTGGTTCGACCGTCTGTGAGACAAAACAAAGGATAAAAATGGAGAGGATGCATATCCAATGTGCATCCTCTCCATTTGTTATTCTATCACCAGCACTGCCGCCGAAAGGGGCGGCAGGTGCAGTTTGCCGTTTTGCATCTGTCCCGTGCCGAGTTTGCACGGTACGTCGGAAAAAGCGACAGGGACATCCATCGTCACCGCATCCTCGCCGCGGTTGACCGCACAGAGGAGCGTTTCCCCGCGGGTAAACGCCGCCACGCAATCGGGGGCGGGCAGGCGGTGAAACGCACCGTCCGAAAGTGCGGGGCAGGCGGCACGCAGTTTCCCCAGTGCGATGTACCACGCAAGCAAGTCGGCATCCTCATGCCCCCACGGATAGCATCCGCGGTTGAACGGGTCACGGTATCCTTCTGCACCCGCCTCGTCGCCGTAGTAGAGGCAAGGCACACCCGGCAGGCAGTATTGCAACGTGGCCGCCAATTTTAAGAGTGATTTTCCGTGTGCGTATTCCGCAAGAGACAGCCGCGCCGCCGCTTGCCACTCCCGCCCGCGGCGGCCTGCCGGCTCACCGCCGAGCACGGTGAGTGCCCGCGGAGTATCGTGGGTACCCAGCGGATTCATCAGCACCCGAATAACGGGCGCGGGATAATGCTCCAAAATATCCCCCACGGGATGGAAAAACGCTTCGGGCGACTCGCCGCTCAAGAATGCGTAGATCGCGTTCGCAAACGGATAATTCATCACGCTGTCGAGTTGCGCGCCGAGCAAATACCGCCGACGGCGACCGTAACTGAACTTATTGCTCGCGTCTTCCCACACTTCACCGAGTACCAATGCATCCTTCTTTTCGGCTTTTGCCGCGCGGCGCAGGGCATCCAAAAATCGGTCGGGCAACTCGTCCGCCACGTCCAGCCGCCACCCCGCAACCCCCGCTCGGAGCCAGCGGCGCACCACACCGTTCTCGCCGTTGACGTAGTCTGAAAACGCGGGATCTTCCTCTTTTACTTCGGGCAGGTTTTCAAAATCCCACCACGCCACGTAATCGTCGGGGTACTGACGGAAGGTGTACCACGAAGCATAGGGCGAGTCGGGAGACTGATACGCCCCCACCCCCTCGTACCGCCCGTAGCGGTTAAAGTAGCGGCTGTCCGCCCCCGTGTGGCTGAACACACCGTCCAATATCACGCGGATCCCGCGCGCCTTTGCCTCACGGCACAGCGCTTTCAAGTCCTTCTCGTCACCGAGCAGGGGGTCGATGCGTTCATAATCCGCCGTGTCGTAGCGGTGGTTGGAATGTGCCTCGAAGATCGGGTTCAAGTACAAACACGTGATACCGAGTGCCGAAAGGCGGTCGAGATGCGCCGTAATGCCGCGAAGACTGCCGCCGAAGTAGTCGTTATTCTTCACCTTACCCTCGGCATCGGGTTGCCAGTGCGGCACACCGCCCCAATCGGTGCGAAGCACCCGATCGGCGGGGATATCCCGCTTCTTGCCGCTGTCGGGCGCAAAGCGGTCGGGGAAAATCTGATACATCGTGCCGCCCTGAAGCCACTGCGGCGTCTCAAACGCCGCGTCGTAACACGTGATCTGCCAACTTTCACCGCCCGTATCCGCCAGACGTGCCGTACCGTCGGGGCACTTCACCAAAAACCGCACACCGCGCGCGGTGTCCAACGCGAAACGGTAGAAGAACAGACCCGCCTTTTGCGGTGCATAATCGCACTCCCACCACTCGTGAGTATCGCCTTCCATACCGCACCAAAACATACCCCAGTTAAACGCGCGTTCCCCGTCGGGTTCCACCACCAACCGCACGGCGTAACAACCGAGTGCGCGCGGTAAACACACACGAAAATGGATCGACTCCTCCGCCGCCACCGCGCCGAAGGGGGAACGGTAACGGGTATCGCGGGAATCAAACATACGCTCGACGGCGGGACGTGAAAACTCTCGGTGCAACATGAGCGGGCTCCTTTTTGTAAAAAATCTGTAAAAACACACTATTCAGTATACCCATATCCCCCTAAAATTGCAAGAGGGGGATTGCAAAGTGCGAAAATTTTCCGTATAATAAAAGAATATGAAGGAGGTGAGCGGAATGACCGTTGTGTTTGTGTGCACAGGCAACACCTGTCGCAGCCCGATGGCTGAAGCGCTGATGCGCGCCGAGTTGTCGCGGCGCGGGGCGTCGGCGGCCGTGACCTCGGCGGGGCTTTCTGCCATGGGTGAGCCTGCCGCTGACCACGCCGTCACGGTGATGGAAGAGTGCGGGCTGAACATCACGCGGCACCGCTCCCGCCCGCTCACCCGTGAGTTGGCAGACACAGCCGACCGTATCGTGGTAATGACCGAAAACCACCGTGCGCTCCTGCTGGCGGCAGGGGTGGACGGTGAAAAGATCGTCGTCCCCGCGGGCGGTATACCCGACCCCTTCGGCGGCAGTGTGGAGATCTACCGCCACACGCGGGACGCTCTGCAAACGGTCGTTTCGACCCTTGCAGACGAATGGTTTGGCGAGGTGAGCGTATGAGCATCACCGTTACGCCGATGGCGACAGAGCACATCCCCGCCGTGGCGGCACTCGAAGCCGCTTGCTTTTCTCTGCCGTGGAGTGAAGCGGGGCTGCGTGAAGAACTCGCAAACCCGTTCGCACGGTTTCTGGTTGCCTTGGACGGCGATACGGTGGTGGGCTATATGGGGATGCACGTCATCGCAGGTGAAGGTGCCGTGACCAACATCGCCGTCTCCCCCGTGCGCCGCCGCGAAGGTATTGCCCGTGCGTTACTGCACGCGAGTGCGGCTGACGGCGTGTGCCGCATCACGCTGGAAGTGCGGGAAAGCAACACCGCCGCCCGCACGTTGTACGAGCGGGAAGGCTTCGTGTGCGACGGGGTACGTCCCCGCTTTTACGAGCAACCCACCGAGGATGCCGTACTGTATTCGTTGTATTTGAAAGAGGAGTAATATTATGGATGATTCACACGAGTTGCTGACACTTTTCAAGAATAGTCCGAGATTGAACATTCTTGCAATCGAATCCTCCTGTGACGAGACAGCGGTCGCCGTCGTGCGTAACGGGCGACAGGTACTCTCGTCGCTTATCGCTTCGCAGGTGGAGGAACATAAATTGTACGGCGGCGTGGTGCCGGAGATCGCTTCCCGCCGTCACGCGGAAGCCATCAGCGGTCTGACCCGTGAGGCATTGGTCGCCGCCGATATGACCCTCGACGATATCGACGCCGTGGCGGTCACCGCCGCACCGGGGCTGATCGGAGCGTTACTGGTCGGAGTGAATTTTGCCAAAGGGCTGGCGTTTTCGGCGGGTAAACCGCTCGTTCCCGTGCATCATCTGCGCTCGCACATTGCGGCGAATTACATTGCACACTACGATCTGAAGCCGCCGTTTTTGTGTCTGGTGGTATCGGGCGGTCACACGCATTTGGTGCAGGTGGAGAATTACACGAAATTCACCGTGCTGGGCAAAACACGGGACGACGCCGCAGGCGAATGTTTCGACAAGGCCGCCCGTGCGATGGGACTTCCCTACCCCGGCGGTGTGCACCTGAACGAACTCGCCAAAGACGGGGATATCCACGCCTTCCGTCTGCCGCACCCGAAGGTGGACGGCAGTGAGTTTGATTTCAGTTTTTCGGGGCTGAAGACCGCCGTGCTCAATCAGTTGAACAACGCCAAGCAAAAAGGCGAAGACATCTGCCTGCCCGACCTTGCCGCCTCGTTTCAACATACGGTGGTGGATATTTTGTGTACCCGCACCCTGCGTGCCGCCGCAAAGATCGGTGCGACGAAGCTGGTGCTGGCGGGCGGTGTATCCGCCAATACGCTGTTGCGTGAGGAGATGGCGGTGCGCTGTGCCGCTCGCGGTATCTCTATTTTCTTCCCGCCCTTGAAACTGTGCGGCGATAATGCCGCCATGGTGGGGGCACAAGCCTATTACGAGTATATCAACGGTCGACGGGCGGGCACGGCACTCAACGCCGCCGCCACCATGCCGATCGAAAACAAATTTTAAAAAAGGAGACTACCGCGATGTGTAACAAAGAACAAAAGGACACTATACTCCCCGAAGAAGAGACTGTCGAAGCGGAAGAGACCGTACTCGAAGAAGACGAGCCCGTCATTGAGGACGAGGGCGGCGTGATCGACGAAGACCCGTTTGAAAACGCGTTCCAATACACCGAAGAAGACACACCCAAAACTTCCAATTGGCCTGTCGCGGTACTCGCGATCTTGCTGGTACTCGTCTTGGTCGGCGGCGTGTTGTGGTCTACGGGTATTTTCGACAAAAAGCCTGCCGACAAAGAAGGCGGCGACGTCACGACGGTCGAACCGTTCGGCGTCGCAGACGTGTCGGACGCCATCGCCGCCACCTGCGGAGATATCACCGTTTCCAACGGTGCCATCGCGTTCTTTATGGAAATGGAGTATCAAAACTCCGAAGACTATCTCTCGTACGACAAAACGAAACCGCTGAAAGGGCAGGACAGCGAAGCCTACGATGCGTTGGTTGCCTCTGCAAAAGAGCAGTTTGAATGGATGCTCACCCTGAATGCCTCGGCAAAGAAAAACGGTACCACACTGAACAAAGCGGCACAGAATATGATCGAAAAAGCCACCTTGGCCGTGGATGTTTCCGATTTTCACAACGGTGTGACCGCCGACGACGTGCGGGAATTCTACACCCTCTACTATACTGCGTGGATGGAAGAAAGCGTGCTGTTCAACAAGGTGTCGCTGACCGATGAGGCGATCGACGAGTTGTACGACGAGTATGCACTGGATTTCCAGACCTGCTCGGTCGCAAGTTTCCTCCTCTACGTAGACGAGGACGGCACCTACAAGACGGTGGAAGAAGCCACCGCCGCCGCCGAAACGCTCACCGCCTGCAAAACGCCCGAGGATTTCCGTGCGAAAGCGGTACAACTGATGGTGGATAACGGCGAGTGCGAGACCAAAGAAGAAGCCGCGGAAAAATACGATTCTACCTATTTCGCAGAAGGTGTGGGTTACAACGAGGAATACGACATTGCCAAATGGTTGTTTGATGCCGACACCAAGGTCGGCGACACGCGTGTTTCAACGGGTGACGATTACGTGACGGTGTATATGCTCGCCGTTGCTCCCGCCAAAAACACCGACACGTTGGCGCATATGTATCACTTGTTCCTCTCCACCGACAGTTACGGCGATACGACCGCACTGGATGCACTGGAAAAGGAGATCATGGACGCATTCGAAGCGAGCGACGGTACCGCCGACGCGTTCCGCGCGCTGGTGCGCAAGTACACCGCCGATTTTACCACCTATGACGGCGCGTTCTGGGAATTTGAGGACAGTCCGTCGGTCAACGAAGCGTTCACCGCGTGGTGCTTCGACGACACGCGTAAAGCAGGAGACGTAGGGTCGATCACCTCGGATTACGGCCGTCACATTGTATACTACGTCGGGACGGAAGAGATGTGGCGTGCACAGGTGCTCTCCACCGTGCAGAACGATGCTTCTGCCGCCGCGATCGACGAACTCCCCAAAACATACCCCGCCACCTTTAAGGACGAGACCATTCAAACGATCGTACTGTAAAACAAGCAAAAAACGGAACAGATATCCTCTGTTCCGTTTTCGCATTAGTTGGCCACCGTGGTCGTATTCGGCATCAGATCGGTAGCATCGGGCAACAGCCCGTCGGTCGTGGTCGGTGCCGCCGTGGTCGTGGTGGTCGTGGTGGTGGTCGTGGTAGTCGTCGTAGTCGGTGCCGCCGTAGTCGTGGTGGTCGTGCCGCCCTCTTCTTCCGTGGTACGGCCGCAACCGCTGAGACCCACCATTACCGAAAACGCCAGCAACAACGCCAGCATACACGTCGCAATGCGCATACGAATTCTCCTTTGCTGTCAATATAGGGATTTTGCGCATTGCTATTGTGTCCGCTCGGCGGTGTGATTATTCACCATCGTCTTTTTACGAAAATTTTGAAAATTTCGGTTGACAAATGCGTACGGATACATTATAATAGTTAGGCGCTGTTGAAAGCACCCGCGTTAATCCCGCTTCACGCGGGTTAACATATATGGAGCGGTATCGAAGTGGTCATAACGGGCCTGACTCGAAATCTTCTTCGCCAAACGGAAGTCAATCTTCCAAAAAGCCTTTAACCGTGCGGTTTTCGGGCATCTGCCTATCACCGTATCACACAGA
>CAZESL010000068.1:2020-12659 GCA_964515215.1 uncultured Eubacteriales bacterium | reverse complement strand
CGGGACACCCTGATTAAGAGTCAGGTGCTCTACCAACTGAGCTAATGGTGCATGTCTCGCAAACCGCTTGACTATAATACACTATCCGCACCCGATTGTCAAGAGAAATTTTCAAATTTTTTGAAATTTCTTTCGAAGCACAGTTTTCCCGTTGTTTTTACACCTTATGCGACCCTGTGCAAAAAATCACGTGGCAGTTTTGCAAATACTATCCAACCTTGAAAAACGCCCCTTGGTCAAGTAACATCATTAACTTAAGAGGGCACTCTCAACAGTTATGCGCTAAAACACCTTGCCTCGCCCCGCTTGCGGGGAGAGGCAAGAGCATAAGAGAGGCACGCAAGTTGAGTGCGTTCATTTGCAGTTGGGTGTTGCAAGTCCCCTATTCAAATCTCTGCCGGCGATATTATTTGAAAGCGGTTCTCCGGTGCTATTTTCCGCTCATCAGCCATTCGGCGGCGCGCACGCCGTCTGCCGCCGCGGACATAATGCCGCCCGCGTAGCCCGCGCCCTCACCGCAGGGATACAGCCCCCGCACGGCGCTCTGTCCCGCATCGTCCCGCCACATCCGCACAGGCGACGACGAGCGGGATTCCACCCCCGTCAGCACCGCGTCGGGGCGGTCGAACCCCGCCAGTTTGCGACCGAGCAACGGCAACGAGGTCTTCAGCGCCTCTGCCACGAAGGGTGGCAAGCATTCGCGCAGGTCGCACAGCATCACACCCGGACGATAGGACGGCAACACGTCGCCGAGCGCACGGCTTTCGCGCCCCGCTGCAAAATCGCCCGCCAGTTGCGCGGGCGCACGGTATCCCCCGCCGCCCAACCGATAGGCCGCCTGCTCCATCTGCCGTTGCAAGGCAAAACCCGCAAGCGTATCGTCCGAGCCGAGATCTTCGGGGTTCACCCCCACCAACAACGCGCTGTTGGAATTGCGGGCATCGCGGACAAATTCGCTCATACCGTTGACCGCGACCGCCCCTTCTTCGGATGCCGCCGCCATCACCACACCGCCCGGACACATACAAAACGTATATACACCGCGCCCATTGTCCGCCGTAACGTTCAATTTGTAATCTGCCGCACCGAGCGCGGGATGCCCCGCAAACCGCCCGTACTGCGAACGGTCGATCATCTCACGGGGATGCTCGATCCGCACCCCCACCGCAAACGGCTTCTGCCCCATCGGCACACCGCGGCGGTAAAGCATTTCCACCGTATCCCGCGCACTGTGCCCGATGGCAAAGATCGCACGGGTGCAAGGCACGGTCTGCTCGCCGTCGGGTGTTTTCACCGTCAGCGCGGTGAGCGCACCGCTTTGCACCGCAATGTCGGCCACACACCAACCGAACCGCACCTCACCGCCGAGCGCGAGGATCTCTTCCCGCATACGGCGCACCGCACCGCCGAGGCGGTCGGTCCCCACGTGCGGTTTTGCCTGCCACAAAATGTCGGGACACTCCCCCGCACGTGCCAATTCTTCGAGCACAAAGCGGCACCGCGCATCTTTGATGCCGGTGTTGAGTTTCCCATCCGAAAACGTGCCCGCGCCGCCTTCGCCGAACTGCACGTTGCATTCGGTGTCCAACTCCCCTGCGGCGCACAAGCGTTCCACCTTCCGACGGCGTGTCTCCACGTCCTGCCCGCGTTCGAGCAGGACGGGGCGCCACCCCGCACGGGCGAGCACCAGCGCGGCAAACAACCCTGCCGGTCCGCTTCCCACCACGACGGGCGGCAGACCGCGGTCGGCGGGTGCCGTCGCAGGGGTATACACCGTCGGTGTCACCACCGCGGCATCCCGTGACTTTTTGGCTATATCTGCCTCGTTGCCCGCCACCTCTGCGTCCAGCGTGGCTTTAAAGCAAACGGCATCCTTTTTGCGGGCATCCACTGCCCGCTTATACAGCGTACACGCGGTCACGAGAGATGCGGAAATACGCAGTGCCTTCGCCGCGACGGCGGGCAGTTGCTCCGCCGTGTAACCGAGCGGCAACGTCACGTTGGTCAATCGGATCATACGCCGCCCCACCTTTCCGCCAATATACCCATAGCGGCAACGTACGCCGAACTCCACGCCCACTGCAGGTTAAATCCGCCGCAATCGCCGTCGATATCCAACACTTCGCCCGCCGCATACAACCCCTTCACACGGCGGGAACACATGGTATGCGGGTCAAATCCCGCCGTTGCCGTACCGCCCGCCGTCACCTGTGCGGCGGAAAGCCCTTTTGTGCCGCTGACGGTAAACGTCCACCCTTTGATCACGCGGGCGATCGCCTGCGCCTGCGCTTCGGAAAGTTCCCCCGCCGCCTGCGTGAGCGGTATACCCGCGGCGCGCACCACCGTCTGTCCGATGCGTTTGTTCAAGAGTCCCGTCAAGAATTCTTCCATTGTACGTCCTTTGAGGGCGCGGCGGCGTAAGATCTCCTCATGTACCGCTTTTTCCGTCCAATCGGGCAACAGATCCACCACGGCGGTCATATCCCCCTGCTTTTTGCGCTCCCAATCGCCCACCGCGCGGGAAATGGCAAATGCCGCGGGACCCGAAAGACCGTAATCGCAAAACAGCAGTTCATCCCTGTTTTCGGCAACCGTTCTGCCGTTCAGACAGAGCGACAGATGCACGTCTGCCCGCAGACCTTTTACCGCCCGCAAAAACTCGCTGTCAGCGACGATCTGCGTCACGGCGGGAAAGAGCGGTGTTTTTTCATGTCCCAATGCCGCAAGCAGGGCATACCCGTCGGTCGTGCCGCCGAGCGAAGGGGACGCCGCACCGCCCGCCGTGACCAGCACCTGATCCGCCGAAAGCGTACCGCCGACCGTTTCCAGCATGAAGCCGCGTTTTTGCGGACGGATGGCGCTCACCGCCGCATCGGTCACTTCCTCCACCCCGCAGGCGGCACACTCCGCCCGCAGTTGCGACAGCACCGCCGCCGCCTGCTCACACAGCGGATACACCCGCCCGTCTTCCCGCGGGCGGCACACCACGCCGATCGTGGCAAAAAACGCCATAGCCGCCGTCGGAGAGAACATCTCCAACGCCGGCTTGACAAACGATACGTCACCCCCGTGATAAAACGCAGGTGCGGCGTGTATATTACTGATGTTGCACGTGCCGTTACCGGTGGAAAGCAACTTGCGCCCTACACGAGACGCTTTTTCCAACACCGTCACCGACAGCGCGGGACATTCCCGCTTCAAAAAGATCGCCGCCGCAAGGCCTGCGGCACCGCCGCCCACAATAGCGACATCGGTTTGTTTTTTCATTCTTTAAACTCCGAACAACGCGGGCAGATCGCAAGTTCATCCATCTTGCACCGCCGTAATACGGTCATTATACCCGATTTCGCCTATGCGGTCAAGGGGAAAGAGTTAGGAGAAAACGAAAAACCGATTGACGGCGGAGAAAAAGCGTGCTAAACTATCTCTTTGGTACATTCAATGAAAGGACTTTTTCGTATGAGCAACTCCTCTTCCCGCGGGGCGTGGGCATCCCGCAGCACCTTCATTTTAGCTTCCATCAGTTCGGCGGTCGGTCTCGGCAACGCGTGGCGGTTTCCCGCCTTGTGCGCCAAGCACGGCGGCGGTACGTTTTTGTTCGTCTATCTCATTGCCATTTTGGCGATGGGACTGCCGCTGCTCATGATGGAGATCGCCATCGGACGGCGTATGCGCGGCGGTGCGGTAACGGCGCTGGGCGGCTTGAACCGCAAATTCGAACCGATCGGCTGGGCGGCGACCTCCAACGCCTTCTTCATCGGTGTCTACTACGCGGCCGTGTTCGCCTGGGTGATCCTGATGATGCTGAACAGTTGGCAATTCGCGCCGCTCACCGGCTCACCCGCCGCGGCAGGTGAGTTGTGGACGTCACTCACACGCACCACCGAAACGACGAGCGGTTACGGCATCATTTCCTGGCCGACGGTGGGCTGTCTGGTACTCGCATGGGGATCCATCTGGCTGTGTATCCGCAAGGGGACCGACAGCATCAACAAGGTGGCAAAATACACCGTGATGCTTCCCGTCCTTTGCCTCGTTATCATGGCCGTAAAAGGCGTGACCATGCCGCGTGCGGGCGAGGCGCTCTATCAACTGTTCGTGCCGCAATGGACAGAACTCTCTGACCCGAAACTGTGGATCGACGCCTTTTCGCAGGTGTTTTACAGCCTGTCGGTCATGATGGCCATCATGGTCGCTTACGGCTCGTTCCTTGACAGCGACAGCAACATTGCGGTGGATGCGACCATCATTGCCCTAGCGGATCTGTTCATCTCCATCCTCGCCAGCATCGTGATGTTCACCACCATGTACGGCACGGGACTTTCGGACAAAGTCGCGTCACTCGGTATGGGTGCCACCTTCAAGGTGTACCCCACCGCCATCGTGTCGCTGACCGAAAACGGCGTCGTCAACGCGCTGTTCGGCTTCGTATTTTTCTTCTGCCTGTTCACGCTGGCGCTCGGCTCGGCATTCTCCATTTTGGAGGGCGTATCCACCGCATTTGCGGATAAATTCCGCCTTTCCAAGACCCGCTGTACCACCGTTTTGTGCATCATTGCGGGCGTTCTCTCGCTGTTTTTCACCTGCGGCGCAGGGCTTGCGTGGTTGGACGTGGTGGACAACTGGTGTAACTCGTTCAACCTGATCTTGGTCGGTATTTTGGAAACGCTCGCCATCGGCTGGGGGTTCAAGACGGCGAAAGTCCTGTGCGAGATCAACCGCAACACGAAGTCCTTCCGTATGCCCGCGTGGTGGTTCAACACGTCGGTCAAGGTGCTTTCACCGTTGCTTTTGTGCATTTTCTTCGTATGGAACCTCGTTACCCTGTTCCAAAGCGGCGGCATCTACGGGGCGGCGGCCGACTACTCCCTGCTTTCCAACCTCGTGGGCGGTTGGGGCATGATGGCGGTGGTGTTCGCTTCGGGCTTCATCGTACGCCTTGTCGTGCGGAATAAGGTCAAAAAAGGTTTTGTTGAGCCCCACGCCACGTGGGACGACACGGAAGAATAATATGCAGGGGGCGGTCTTTAAAAGACCGCCCCGCTTTTTTTATTTTTTTCGGTTTACCTCTTTCTTTTTTAAGGAAAATGCGTTATACTAAATTACGTTATATTAAATTATATGTTATCTTTACATAGTCCTACCAAGAAAGGATGATTTTTTTGATCTGGCACAGTGAATCGATCGATGCCGTGTTGGGCGAACTCGGCACCGACCGCGAAAGCGGCCTGACCGCCGAGGAAGCGGCAACGCGTTTACATGAAAGCGGCAGTAATATCGTAGACAAACCCGCCGACCTCTCCTTTGCCCATTGTCTCGGGCGCATATTCCGCACCCCGTCGGTGTGGCTGTTGCTCACAGTGACGGCCGTCTCAGCGATTCTTGCCGTCCACAAAACACTCACCACCTATCGCGAAGGCGATTGGGTGACCCCGCTGGTCATTGCCGTATTGGCACTTGTGCGTTGTCTGGTGGTGACGTTTCGCGCATGGCGTGCAGAACGTGCACTGCCTTCGATGAAAGCGCTTGCCGCTCCGCTGGTGCGGGTGCGCCGTGACGGGGTGCAAGCCACCGTGTCCGCCGCAACGTTGGTAGCGGGAGATATCGTGGAACTTTCAGCCGGAGAACTGATCCCTGCGGATTGCCGTTTGCTCGAAGCGTTTGAACTGCACTGCGACGAATCTTCGCTGACGGGAGATGCCCTGCCGATCGAAAAGAATGCCGCAGCAACAGTACCCGCGATCGCGCCGCTTACGGCACGTGCCAATATGTTGTATGCCGGATGCGCCGTATTGCGCGGACGCGCACTTGCGGTGGTAACGGCGACCGCCTCGGTGACCGAAGCGGGCAAGCAGGCCCTGCTGCGGGAAGAAGAAAAAGGGGCCGCCCTGCCGATGCAGGCGTCGGTCAACCGTTTGGGCGAAAAACTTGCCGCCCCCGTCCTCGCGGGCTGTTTGCTGGTTACTTTGGCGGCACTGTTGGCGGACGTGAGCGTATTGGATGCACTCCTGCTCGGCTTCGCGCTGGCGGTGGCGGTACTTCCCGAAGAATTGCCCGCTCTCGCCTCCTCGGTGGTGACGGTAGCGGTGCGCACCATGGCAAAACACGGTGCGGTGGTCTCCCGTCCTTCGGTCACCGAAGAACTTGGGCGTACCGCGGTACTGTGTACCAATAAGACCGGCTCATTCACACAGAATACGATGACGCTCGTGCGCGCCTACACCGGCGGGCGCATGGTAAAACTCGACCATAACCGCCCACCCGAAGATCTGCACACCCTCATTCAAATGGCGGCGCTGTGCAGCGGACGCGTACCTACCGCCACCGAGCAAGCGGTGCTGGATTACGCACGCATGCACGGCACCGATCTGAACGACCTTGCCGCTTCGTTCCCGCGGCTCGGTGAAGTGCCGTTTGATGCCGACCGTCGGCGCATGACGGTGGTGCATTTGGTGGACGGACGCAATTTGGTCATCTCAATGGGTGCACCCGCCGATCTGTTGCCGCTCTGCCGTGACCTGCCCGACGATATCGCCGAATCGGAAGAATTCATGGGTGCGGAAGCCCTGCGCGTGTTGGCGGTGGCATATCGCACCATTCCCGAAGCCCCCACCGAATGCTACGCCGAAGAATTGGAACACGATCTCACCTTCTTAGGGTTGCTCGGTCTGTCCGACCCGTTGCACGAAGATATTGACAAAACGGTCGCCACCGCACGCCATGCGGGCGTACGCACCGTCTTGTTTACCAACGAAAGCCTGCTTACCGCCACGGCGGCGGCACGTCGCGCCGGTCTGCTGACCGACCGCGACCAAGCCATCGACGGCCGTGAACTGCAGGATATGACCGACGACGCATTGGTTGCGGTGGCAAAACGTTGCTCCGTGTACTCCCGCATCTCCCCCGCCGACAAACAGCGACTGGTGAAGATCTGGCAAGAGCGCTCACTGCCCGTGTTGGTGACGGGCGAAGGCGCGGAAGACGTACCCGCCCTGCGCGAGGCCGAGATCAGTTGCGGCATGGCGCGCGGCGGTGCGGAAATTGCCACCTCTACCGCCGATCTGGTGCTGACCGACGACCGTTTCTCTGCGCTGATCGCCACCGTGTGTGCGGGTCGCACCGTCTTCATCAATCTGCGTAAAACGGTGGGTATCCGTTTGGCGCATCTGTTCTCCTTGATACTGACCGCTTTTCTCGCACTGTTGCTGTTCGGCGTATCCCCGCTGGCTCCCGCCGCTCTGCTGTGGACGGGCGGTGTATCCTCACTGTTGCTCACCGCAGCGTTGGGGCGTGAAGTCGCACAGCGCGACACCATGAAACAACCGCCTCGCCGTGCGCGGGAAAGTCTTTTTGCGCACGGTGTGTTCTCGCTTGCCGTCGGCGGCGTGGTGCTGTGTGCGCTGACCCTCATCGCGCAACACACCGCCGGTGTTACCGCCGCGGCGGCGATGCTGATGCTCGGACAAACGGTGCTGTTCCTCATTGCCCGTTCCACCCTTCCCGTCCCCTTCACCCGTTTGTTCCGCGCCCCGTGGGCGTGGTTCGCCGTGGTGATGTCGGCGGTGCTGTTCCTGCTTCCGCTCACCGTGCCCTCCTTGGGTGCGTTACTCGGCCTTTCGCCGCTCACCGCCGATGCGTGGCGCACGGTCGGTATCTTGCTCGCCGTTTTGTGGATCGCGGCGGAAGTGTACAAATGGGTACGCTTCCTGCTCCGCTCGGCCACCGCACGCACGGAAAGCAGGTGACGCTATGTTTGCCAGACTGAAAAGCATGGGGCTTGCCGGCATCCACGGGTTTATGGTGGACGTCGAAGCCGACCTGTCGGGCGGTCTGCCCGGATTTGACGTGGTCGGTCTGCCCGGTCAAGCGGTGAAAGAATCGCGTGACCGTGTACGCGCCGCGCTGAAAAACGGCGGCTTCACCTACCCCGTCAGCCGTATCACGGTGAACTTAGCCCCCGCCGACGTGCGTAAGGACGGCTCGGTATACGACCTGCCGCTGTTGCTGGCACTGCTGTGCGCGAGCAGTCAGTTGCCACCGCTCGAAGAGGACGTTGCCTTTGTGGGGGAACTGTCCCTCACGGGCGAGGTACGTCCCATACACGGCGTGTTACCGATGGTGATCGCCGCACGGGATCACGGCATTCGGCACGTATTCGTACCCGCTGCCTGTGCCGCCGAAGGGGCGGTGGTAGACGGTGTGGCGGTCTATCCCGTCGAAACAGCATTACAGTTGATCCATCATCTGGTGGGAGATACCCCCATCCCGCCGCTGACGGCGGCGGATATACCGCCCCCGCCCGCACTGCCGCTTCCCGATTTTGCGGACGTGATGGGACAAACAGCGGCGCGCCGTGCGATGGAGATCGCCGCAGCGGGCGGACACAACATTTTGCTCATCGGGCCGCCCGGTTCGGGCAAGAGTATGTTGGCGAAACGTCTGCCCTCCATTCTGCCCGATATGACGCGGGAAGAACAACTCGAAACCACCAAGATCCATTCCGTAGCGGGCACCTTGCCGGGTGGTGTCGGTCTGCTTACCGCCCGTCCGTTCCGCTCACCCCACCACAACATCTCCTCGGCGGGATTGGTGGGCGGCGGCACCGTGCCCCGTCCGGGTGAAGTGTCGCTGGCACATCACGGGGTGTTGTTTTTGGACGAACTTCCCGAGTTTTCCCGCAGTGCGATGGAATGTTTGCGTCAGCCGCTGGAAGACGGGAAAGTCACCATTTCCCGCGTAGCGTCTTCGCTGACCTATCCGTGTTCGTTTATGCTGGTCGCGGCAATGAACCCGTGCCCCTGCGGCTTTTTCGGGCATCCCACCCGCCCATGCACCTGCAACGCCACTGCGGCGCGGCAGTATCTCTCCCGCATTTCCGGCCCGCTTTTGGATCGTGTGGATCTGCACATCGACGTGCCGCCCGTGGAGTTTACACAACTCTCACAAAAGCAAAAAGCGGAAAGTTCCGCCGATATTCGCCGGCGGGTGAACGCCGCGCGGGAGGTGCAGCGGCGGCGGTTTGACGCGGCAGGTGCCGCAGGTCTCACCTGCAATGCACAAATTCCGAGCCATCTGCTAAAGACCCTCTGTCCGCTGACCGAGGGTGCCACCGCCTTACTCGGCGGGGCATTCGACCGTTTGGGGCTATCCGCCCGCGCGTACGACCGTTTATTAAAAGTCGCACGCACCATTGCTGACTTAGACGGCAGTGAAGTACTGGATACCCCGCATATTGCCGAAGCGATCCAATACCGCAGTCTTGACCGCAAATATTGGATGAAATAAAGAAAGGAAGTCTTTTTCATGAGCGAATGTACACACGACTGCGGTTCCTGCAGTCAAAACTGTGGTGAGCGTGACCCTCACGCCAAGTTGAACGAGTACAGTCAGATCAAAAAAGTAATCGCTGTCAGCAGCGGTAAAGGCGGCGTGGGTAAATCCTCCGTCACCGCCCTGCTTGCCGTAATGCTCGCCCGCCGCGGCTACAAAGTGGGCGTGTTAGACGCGGATATCACCGGCCCGTCCATTCCGAAAGCGTTCGGTCTCGTTCACAAGGCAAAAGGCTCGCCGATGGGGATCCTCCCCGCCGAGACCCACATGGAGATCAAGGTGATGTCCATCAACCTGTTGCTTGAAAACGAGACGCAACCCGTTGTGTGGCGTGGCCCCGTGCTGGCGGGGGCGGTCACCCAGTTCTGGACCGACGTGGTGTGGGGCGAGTTGGATGTGCTCTTGATCGATATGCCGCCGGGCACGGGCGACGTGCCGATCACGGTGTATCAGAGCCTGCCTATAGACGCGACCGTGATCGTGTCCACTCCGCAGACACTGGTACAGATGGTGGTGGATAAGGCGTACAAAATGGCCGGTATGATGGATATTCCCGTGGTGGGCATGGTCGCGAACATGAGCGGCGTTGTCTGTCCCGATTGCGGCCGCCGCATCGACGTGTTCGGCTCGATGGAGAAATTCCGCGAAGCCGCCGAAGGTATGGGTCTTCCCGTGCTGGCGGAACTGCCCATTAATGCGGATATTGCCCGCTTGTGCGACGAAGGCGAGATCGAGCGCGTGGTATGCGAAGAGATCGACCCCGCCGTAGATGCGGTCGAAGCCTTGTTGAAATAAGAAACTTTAAAAGGGCTGTCGCGTTAAAGCGACAGCCCCTTGTTTTTTACATTGTATTACGCTGCAGGGAAGTTATCGATCTTCCCCACCGCATATTGCAGGATCAATCGTGCATCGGTGGAATCGACCTTGCCGCTACCGTCCACATCCGCAACAGCAACATTCAGTGCCGTATCGTCAATTTTCCCAACCGCGTATTGCAACACCAACCGCGCATCGGTGGAATCGACTTTGCCGCTGCCGTCCACATCACCGAAAACGAGCAACGGCACGCGTTCAGATCCGCACACGTCACAGACGGCATCCGCATCATACTTATACGCATGTTCCAAAGCAGGAACCACTTCCTGCGCCGTCAACACTTCGCCGCACACACCGCAGTGTGCACCCGCCGTCAAGCCGGTCTCGGTGCAGGTGGGTGCCTTCGGCTCATCGGGGACAGACGTGTGGTCAAGGACGGGAACCACTTCCTGCGCCGTCAACACTTCGCCGCACACACCGCAGTGTGCACCCG
>CAZESL010000068.1:0-1920 GCA_964515215.1 uncultured Eubacteriales bacterium | reverse complement strand
CTTCGGCTCATCGGGGACAGACGTGTGGTCAAGGACGGGAACCACTTCCTGCGCCACCAGCACTTCACCGCATACACCGCAGTGTTCACCCGCCGTCAAGCCGGTCTCGGTACAGGTGGGTGCCTTCGCTTTATCCGAAATGGCGGTATGCCCCGCCGCTTCGCGCACATCGCCGCAGAGGTTGCACTCGACGTCACACGCATTGTCGTACGCGTGTGCACAGCTGTCATACACCCACAGCGCAACGTTCAGCGGCGCGTTTTGTGTACCGATGTCTATCTCGCTTTGCATAGTGGCAGTACCCGCATAATATACCGTACCAAGTGCCGTATCCTGATAGAACGCATTTTTCTCGATCACAACAACCGACGCAGGCAGATACACCGTGTCAAGCGCCACGCAACTGCGGAAGATCTGCGTCGGAATGCGTGTCACTCCATTCCCGACATAGAGGGTGCGCAAAGCTGTGCACTCGTAAAACACGGGATAAGCCGCGACCCCTGCCTGCGTGCAGTTGATGGCATTATAGTATACCGTATTAAGCGCCGTACACCCGCGCCACGCATTGTTTCCGATGCTCTGCACCGCTTGGGGGATCGTGATCTCCCTCAGCGCCGTACAGTCGCGAAATGCGTTTTTACCAATGGTTTCCACACCGTTACCAAGCGTGAGGACCGCCAGTTTTCGGCAACCGTTGAACGCATCGTCTCCAATGGTCTTCACACCGTCGCCGACAGTTACCAGCACCAGTTCGCCGCAGCGGTAAAACGCTTTTTCTCCAATGCTTTCCACAGTGGAAGGGATGGTGATCGTCTCGAGCGCGGAGCAATCGTAAAAAGCACCCTTGGCAATGCTTTTCACACCGCCGCCCACGGCAACGTCAACCAGTGCCGTGCAGTTGCGGAACGCATATTCACCAAGCGTTGCCACCGTATCGGGAATCGTTACACACGCCAGTGCCGTGCAACCGTAAAAGGCATAATTATCGATCGTCTGCACACAGCCCAGATCCACCGTCTGCAATGCCGTGCATTCATAAAACGCGCCGTATCCCACCGTTGCCACTGTACGGGGAAGCGACACGGCTTCCAGTGCCGAGCAAGCGTAAAACGCACCGCGCCCGATGGTAGTGAGCGATTCCGGGAAGGCGACCGACGTGATGGCGGTGCAACCGTAAAACGCGCCGTAACCGATGTTTTCCACCCCATTCGGAATGGTGAGTGCCGTTATCTCTTCGCCGTTAACATACAAATGACCCGCATAGCAGAGCGGATTGGATGTATAACTTTCAAACGCAATACCGCACCAAGCCGAAAGATCGGTGATATACACGGCGAGAAGCCCCTCACAACCCGCAAACGCATCGTCTCCGACCGCTGTAATGCTGCTCGGAAGTGTGACAGAAGTCATGTCGACACACCCCTCAAACGCAACAGTGGCAATCGCGGTTACGGGATAGCCGTCAAGCGTTTCGGGTACCACCACCGCACCGCTGACCGACGTATTTACCGCAGTTACGGTGGCCTCGCCGTCGTTCACAACATACGCAAAGTCCGAAACCTCCCGTGTGTAACCGTCATTGTCTGCCGCGACAGAAACGGCCTCTCCCCCCATGTCGGTGGGAATGCATACGGTCAACAGTGCAACCACTGCCAACCATGCAACTATGCGCTTCATATCTCATCGTCTCCCTTGTAAAAATCGTTATTCATTCGGATTATATCACATACTCGACAAAAAGTCTTGATTTCTTTTGGCTTTCTGCGTTATGCACAAAGCAACAATTTTATTTTTGTATAATCTGCCCGACAAACAACAAGGGTAAGCGATCACTCGCTTACCCTTGTTGTTAGGTTGTTGCTTGCGTCCGTTCGACGTTTTTCTTGCCACCTTAAACAGGTGGCATTTCGCCAAAGGCGA
>CAZESL010000067.1:0-12725 GCA_964515215.1 uncultured Eubacteriales bacterium | reverse complement strand
GGTGGCGGAACGCCTGACCGACCAAACGCTCGGTGAGTGTGACGTCGTGCTGTTGGCGCTGACGCCGCAAGTGTTGGTGAAAGAAGCCGCCCGCATTGCCCCGTTGCTCAAAAAAGGCGCGGTAGTGGTGGATCTGTGCGGTGTCAAACGTGCCATCCACGCGGTGCTCTCTCCCCTTGCACGGGAACACGGCTTTTTGTACGTCGGCGGTCATCCTATGGCGGGGCGGGAATGCAGCGGTTTTGATAACGGCTCCGCCGATCTGTTCCGCGACGCCTCTATGATCCTCACCCCCGACGACACCACCGATATTATGACGTTGGCGATGCTGAAAGACTTGTTTCTTGCCGCGGGGTTTGCGGAACTGCGTTTCTCCGACCCCGACGGGCACGACCGCACCATTGCTTACACTTCACAGCTGGCGCACGTGATCTCCAGCGCCTACGTGCAATCCCCCACCGCGCTCATTCACAGCGGTTTTTCGGCGGGCAGTTTTAAGGACCTCACGCGCGTGGCATTGCTGGACGAAGATATGTGGACGGCACTGTTTTTGGCAAATAAAGATCATCTGTCCACCGAACTGGATCGTGTGATCGCGCACCTCTCTGCCTATTCCGAAGCACTGAAGGCAGAGGACGCCGACCGTCTGTGCGCGCTGTTGCGGGACGGCCGTTTGCAAAAACTCGCCACCATGGAAGCCGAAAGGAGCCATTCGTAATGACCGTCACCGACCGTATTCCCGTACGTACGTCCTCGCCGTATACCGTCACCGTGGGACAGGATCTTTTGGCCGACAGCGGTAGGTGGCTTGCCGAACTGCACGCACCGTGCACCGTTCAACTCGTGACGGACGATACGGTAAACGCGTTGTATGCCGACACGGTATCCGACAGTCTGTCTGCCGCCGGCTTTGCGGTGCATCGCTTCGCGTTTCCTCACGGCGAAGCCTCTAAGACCACCGCTACGTTGGTGACGCTGCTCGAACGCATGGCGGAACAGGCGCTCACCCGTACCGACGTCGTCGTGGCGCTGGGCGGTGGCGTAGTCAGCGACCTTGCGGGGTTTGCCGCGGCGGTGTATCTGCGCGGTATTCCCCACGTGACCGTTCCCACCACCCTGCTTGCGGCGGTGGACGCCGCCGTGGGCGGCAAAACGGGGGTGGATCTTGCGGCAGGCAAAAACCTCGCGGGTGCGTTCAAACAGCCGCTCGGCGTGCTGTGCGATACCGCGACGTTTGCCACCTTGCCCCCGCGGGAACTGCGAAACGGTATGGCGGAAACGGTCAAGACGGCGATGCTGTGCGACACCGCTCTGTTCGACTCGCTCGAAAACGCCGCATCGCTTGACCTTGCGGCGGCGGTTGCCCGCTGTATTCGCTACAAAGCGTACGTCGTAGAACAGGACGAGCACGACCAAGGGTTGCGCCAACTGCTGAATCTCGGTCACACGGTGGGACATGCCGTGGAACAGTGCAGTCACTTCACACTGGCACACGGCGAGGCGGTCGCCATCGGTATGGCCGTCATCACCCGTGCCGCCGCACGGCGCGGGCTGTGCGCGGACGATATTGCCGTGCGGCTGATACAAACGCTGAAAGCACACGGTCTGCCCACCGACAACCCCTATACCGCCGAAGACCTGTTGGCAACGGCACTGCGGGACAAAAAGCGGCGCGGTGACCGTTTGACCTTGGTGGTTCCGCGTACCGTAGGGGATTGCGTGTTACACGACGTTCCCACCGCGGAGCTTGCCGCGTGGATCACCGAAGGGAGTGCCGATCAATGAACGTAAAACTGCCCCCTTCGCCTGTCGGCGGTGTCATTTCCGCCATTCCGTCCAAGTCGGACGTACATCGGGTGTTGATCTGTGCCGCCCTGTCTGACAAGGCGTGCACCTTTCCACTTCCCGAGCGTTCCGCCGATATCGACGCAACCATTCGCTGTCTGTGCGCACTCGGCGCCGCCATCACGGTGGAAGACGGCGTATGTTTCGTTGAACCAATAACTACCCCCTCCCTCTCGCCTGCATTGGATTGCGGCGAGAGCGGTTCTACTTTGCGTTTCCTGCTGCCCGTGGCGGCGGCGCTCGGCACGGGTGCGACCTTCACGGGCCACGGCCGTCTGCCCGCCCGCCCCATCGGCGCGTTGCTGGACACGTTGGCGGCACACGGCGTAGATACCACCGCCCCGCAGTTGCCCCTCACGTTACGCGGCAAACTCACGGGCGGCGACTTTGATATTGCCGGGGATATTTCCTCGCAGTACATCACCGGTCTCCTGTTGGCGTTGCCGCTGACCGCCGAAAAAAGCCGTGTTCGTCTCACCTCTCCCTTGCAATCGGGTGGATACGTCCAAATGACCTGCCGCACCATGGCACGTTTCGGCATAGACGTAGATGTAAAGGCGAACGGCTTTTCAATTGAAAGCGGTTCTTGCTACCGCACTCCCGACACCGTCACGGTGGAGGGAGACTGGTCAAATGCCGCTTTTTGGTTGGCGGCGGGTGCGATCAGCCGTACGGTGACCGTAAACGGCCTGAGTGCCGCTTCGGCACAAGGGGATCGCGCCATCGCTCCCCTGTTGCAGGCATTCGGTGCCGTGGTCACGCAGACCGAAGACAGCGTTACCGTGTCTCCCGCCCCGCTCACGGCACAAAACGTCGATATGGGCGACATTCCCGATCTGTTACCGCCGCTGGCGATCGTGGCGGCAACGGCACACGGCACGTCACGGCTGTACAACGCCGCCCGATGCCGCTTAAAAGAATGCGACCGCCTTCACGGCATGGCGCAACTGCTTACCGCCCTTGGCATACGGGTCGAGGAAGAAGCGGATGCGCTGGTCATTCACGGCGGCAGGTTCGGCGGCGGCACGGTGGACAGTCAAAACGACCACCGTCTGGTGATGGCGGCGGCTGTAGCCGCCACCCGCGCGACAGCCACGGTCACCATTGAGCAAAGTGAGGCGGTCACGAAATCCTATCCCGCCTTTTTCACCCATTATGAACAATTGGGAGGACGTGTACTATGAGTTCCGGATTCGGCAATCGGCTGAAAGTTTCCATCTTTGGACAATCCCACGGCGACGCCATCGGTGTGGTGGTGGACGGTCTGCCCGCAGGCTTTCAAGTGGACGAAGCGGCACTTGCCCGCTTTATGGCGCGACGCGCCCCCGGCGGCACGCTCACTACCCCGCGAAGCGAAGCGGATACCCCCCGCTTTCTTTCGGGGTTGTTGGACGGCATGACCTGCGGTGCCCCTTTGTGTGCGATGATCGAAAACACCAATACCCGCTCGCGGGATTACAGCGACCTTTGTGACCTGCCCCGTCCCTCCCACGCGGACTATCCCGCCACGGTGAAATATCACGGTTTTGCGGATGCGCGGGGCGGCGGCCATTTTTCGGGACGTCTCACCGCGCCGCTGTGTGTCGCAGGCGGTATCGCGTTGCAAATATTGCAGAAAAACGGTATTACCGTCGGTGCGCACGTAGCCGCTGTGGGTGACGTGCACGACGTCCCGTTTGACCCCGTGGCGGTCACCGCCGCCGACCTTGCACTCCCCGCTACCCGCACCCCTGCGGTGCTTGATCCCACGGCGGGCGAGAACATGGCGGCACTCATCACCGCCGTAGCCAAAGACGGCGACTCGATCGGCGGTGTGGTGGAATGCGCCGCGATCGGATTGCCCGCGGGGCTCGGTGCCCCGCTGTATGACGGGATTGAAAATCGCCTTGCCAAAAACCTGTTCGGCATCCCCGCCGTGAAGGGCGTGGAATTCGGTGCCGGCTTTGCCGCCGCCGCGATGCGCGGCAGTGAACATAACGACCCCTACCGCCGTGCAGGCATGGGTGTTGTCACCGCCACCAATCACGCGGGCGGTGTGCTCGGCGGTATCACCACAGGTATGCCGCTCGTAGTACGTGCCGCGTTTAAACCCACCCCCTCCATCGCGAAAGAACAAACCACCCTGCGCCTTTCAAACGGTGAGTTGGACACGCTCGCGGTGCACGGGCGGCACGACCCTTGCGTGGTATTGCGTGCCGTTCCCGTGGTGGAGGCGGTCACGGCGTTGACCGTGCTGGACATGCTGCTCGAAGAAAAAGGAGAGATCACCGTATGACACTCGAGGATATCCGCCGCGAGATCGACCAAACCGACCGCGTCTTATTGGAAGCGTTTTGCCGCCGCATGACCCTTGCGGGTGAGGTTGCCGAAGTAAAACGAGGGCAAAACCTGCCGCTCCGCCACCCCGCACGTGAGCGGGAGATCCTCGCGCGCGTATCGCAAGAAGCGGGTGAATTCGGCAGATGGGCACGGGTGCTGTATTCCACCCTCATCGACGTCAGCTGCTCGTATCAAGAACAGTTGCTCACCGAAGAAGGAGAACTCACGCGCGATATCCGTCGCGCACTGGAGGAGACCCCCACCCTATTCCCCACCGACGGCACGGTCGCGTGTCAAGGGGTGGAGGGAGCATACTCCTCGCAGGCGGCGTGCCGTCTGTTCCCTGCAGGTAATCTTATGTTTTTCCGCTCGTTCGAGCACGTGTTCGATGCGGTGGAAAGCGGTCTGTGCCGTTACGGTGTGTTACCGATCGAAAACAGTTCCAACGGTTCGGTCAGCACGGTATACGAGCTGATGAAAAGCAAGAAATTCCATATCATCCGCAGTGTACGGCTGAACGTGTGCCATCAACTGCTCGCCCTGCCGGGCACGAAACTCGAAGACATCCGCGAGATCACCTCGCACGAGCAGGCACTCGGGCAGTGCGGTGCATTTTTGAAATCCCTGCCGCAGGTGACGGTGACCGCCGCTCCCAACACGGCGGTGGCGGCACAGCGTGTAGCGGAGTCGGGACGATCTGACCTCGCGGCGATCGCCTCACCGCAGTGTGCGGCACTGTACGGGCTGACCCCGATCGCCGACCGCATCCAAAACAGTGAAAATAACCACACGCGGTTTATCTGTATTCAAAAAGATATGCACATCTACCCCGGTGCCGACCGTATCAGCCTGATGCTGAGTGCCCCTCACCGACCGGGCGGTCTGTATGAACTGATCGCGAAATTCTCCGCATTGGGCCTGAACCTGACCAAACTCGAAAGCCGCCCGATTCCGGGGCGCGACTTTGAATTTTTATTCTACTTTGACTTTGAAGGCTCGGTACATTCGCCCGAAGTGTTGACGTTATTGCAAAGCCTTTCGCGTGAGTGCGAGACGTTTGCGTTTCTCGGCAACTACAGTGAACAGATATAAAGGGGTGTTTTCATGCTTTACGGATTACTCGGTAAAACGCTTGGCCACAGTTTTTCGCCGCCCATCCACGCGCAACTGGCGGATTACGACTACCGCCTTTACGAAATGGAAGAAGAGGCGATCGCCGCATTTATTCGCCGCGAGGATATCGGCGGCTTGAACGTCACCATTCCGTATAAAAAGACGGTGGTGCCGCTGTGCGACGCACTTTCCCCCGCGGCCGAGCGGATCGGCAGCGTAAATACGCTGGTGTACGACAAAGAGCGCCGCATCACGGGGCACAACACCGACTATGCGGGGTTACTTTGGCTCTTGCAATACGCGGGTATCGACCCGCGCGGCAAATCGGTCACTCTGCTCGGAAACGGCGGCGTTTGCCGCACGGTGCAGGCGGTGTTGCACGATCTCGGTGCCAAAAAGATCACCATTGTGGACCTTACCACCAATGACGGTGCCGTTTTATATGATGACGTGGAAGCGTATGCCGATGCCGAATTGGTGTTTAACACCACCCCCGTGGGAATGTATCCTCATTGCCCGAGATCCGTCGTGCCGCTCTCCCGTTTTCCGCACTGTGAAGGCTTCGTGGATATGATCTATAATCCCCTACGCACCGCGCTGATGCTGGAAGCCGAAGCGCGCGGTATCCCCTGTTGTAACGGGTTGCCGATGTTGGTGGCGCAAGCGAAAGCGGCGGCGGAACTGTTCACCGATTCCCCGATTCCCGACGAAAAGACCGAACAGGTACTGCGCGGCCTTACCGCCGAACAGTCGAACATCGTTTTGGTCGGTATGCCGGGTTGCGGGAAATCCACCGTCGGGCAAAAGCTCGCCGAACAAACGGGGCGCCGTTTTGTGGATATCGATGAGGAGATCGTCCGCGCGGCGGGTCGTTCGATCCCCGCTCTGTTCCACGAAGGCGGCGAGGCGTTGTTCCGTGATTGGGAACGCCGCACGATCGCCGAATGCGGAAAAACGGGCGGTGCCGTGATCGCTACGGGCGGCGGTGCGGTGCTGGACGAGCAAAACTTTGCTCCGCTCGCGCAAAACGGGCGCATCGTGTGGCTCACCCGCCCGCTCGAAAAGTTAGCAACCGAAGGTCGCCCGCTCTCAACCGACCGTGCGGCGCTGGAAACCATGTATGAAACGCGTCTGCCGCGCTATCGGCGGTTTGCAGAGATCACCGTTTCGAACGACCGTCCGCTTGCCCAAACGGTAGCGGATTGTCTTGCGCAACTCGACAGCGCACCTCTGCTTGGTGCGCCGAAAGGAGAATGATCCTATGAAACTCCTGATCTTAAACGGGCCGAACCTCAATCTGTTAGGTCTGCGTGAACCTGCCATCTACGGTAACGGCACCTACGCTGATCTGCTCGACAGTCTTGCCATGTGGGCGGCGGAACTGGACGTAGAGATCACCTGCTATCAAAGCAACCACGAAGGGGACCTCGTGGATCGCATTCAAAAAGCCTACGGGCAAGTGGACGGCATCGTGTTCAATCCCGCCGCCTACACCCACACCAGCGTGGCACTGCTCGACGCCTTAAAAGCGGTGGCGATCCCCACGGTGGAGGTACATATTTCGGACGTAAGTCAGCGGGAAGATTTTCGTCAGATCTCTTACGTACGCGCGGCGTGCCTCACCACCATTGCGGGACACGGCTTCGGGGGCTACCGCGAAGCGATGGAATATTTGAAAAACCACCTGAAATAAAAGATGCCGATACAAAAGCGGAGGAGATCATCACGATCTCCTCCGCTTTCGATTGTTCATTTTCATTGTTCTGTGTGCAAGTTATAACGCAACATTAGTTTGGTTGCCGATGAAGCGGTAGTAAATGTCTACTCTTTGCACGCGCTTACCATCGATCTTTTCTGCATCGTGAACCTCAATCTCGTCAAGTCTCCTTTGGTATTTATTTTGACTCCGTAACAAGCGCATTGCCTGCCCGAAGAACAAAAACGAAAAAACAGAGATTTTTATTTCCATATAAGTAATGATTAATTTGGGTCATAAAGTCAAGGGGTAAAAGAATATTGCTTTATGAAAGTTGACTTTTAACGTGAGATCATTTTTGAAATATTTGTTAAAGTCATTGCGCCAATGTTGACAAACGCCGTAATTCTGCGTACAATAATATAGAACAAGTTTAAATGTGAGGTGTGACGATGGATACCATATCTAAACTCCAAAACATAGCCAAAAACAATGGTGGCATTATAACGACTTCCAAAGCGGCAGAAGCGGGAATTTCCCGTACACTGCTTTGGAAGCTTAATAACGAAAATAAAATACAGCGCATCGCCAGAGGACAGTACATCTTTGAGGACGATATCCAAGATGAGTTCTTTTCTATTGGTCTTCGCTCAGACAAGATCATTTTTTCTCACGAAACCGCGCTTTATCTTCACGGAATATCAGATAGAACACCCTTCGAGCATACGCTGACTGTCCCCACCGGCAACATTCCGTCTGCTGTAGTTCAGTCTGAATGCAAAATGTATTTTATAAGACCTGAACTTCACGATCTGGGCAGAACCTTGGTGAAAACGCCTTTTGGCAATGAGGTCAGCTGCTACGATCCGGAACGTACTATTTGCGATATTGTGAGAAGCAGAAACAAAGTAGGAACTGAGACTTTCCTTGCGGCACTCAAAGCTTATGCTGCAAGACCTGATAAAGATTTGAACCGTCTTTACAGTTATGCAAAACAGCTTCGTGTATCGGGAATTTTGAGGAAATATTTGGAGGTGCTTTTATGAGCCGTGCTATGAGTTTAAAAGCAAAGATCAGAAATATCGCTAAGCAGAAGAATATCCCCGCCCAGGTAATTCTGCAAAACTATATGTTTGAACGTCTGCTTGTCCGCCTTGCCGAGTCGGAATATAGGGACAAATTCGTCCTCAAGGGCGGTATGCTGGTAGCGGCGATCGTTGGTCTCGACAACCGCGCAACGATGGATCTTGATACCACCCTTAAAAGCCTGCCTTTGACACCGGAAACGATTACCGGTGCGTTACAGTCAGTGTGTGCGATCAAAAGCAACGACGATGTTACTTTTGAGGTCGGAAACGCAACCCCTATCCGTGATGACGATATTTATGGCGGCTACCGCGTGATGCTCAACGCAAAATATGACACCATCGTAACGCCGTTGTCCATTGACGTTTCTACCGGTGATGCCATCACGCCGAACCCTGTGGAGTATACTTTCTCCGAGATTTTTGATGACCAAAGATCCTATCGTCTGTGGGCATACAACATTGAAACCGTAATGGCGGAAAAGGTTGAAACAATTCTTCGCCGTGGCGTATTTAATACCCGTCCCAGAGATTTTTATGACGCGTATATCCTTGCAACCACGCAGAAATTTGACCAAGCATTGTTCACCGAGGCTTTGAAGGCTACAGCCGTCCACAGAGGCACAACTGAGCAGATCACAGATATTCCCACCATAATGAAAAACATCGAAGAGAGCGCTGAACTCCGCGCTATGTGGGACAAGTACCGCAAGCAGTTCGCCTATGCGGAAAATATCGAATATGAAGCAATTCTAACTAAACTAAAAGAATTAATTTACTGATTGGTTTTTTGTAAAAGAGGGCATGCATTTGATGTGTAATTTTGAACCGCAAAGGCAAATCTTCAGGAGGGTGCCGCAAATGAATTTTATAACAAAAGAACTGATCGATAAAGGTTGGTCAGGAGATAAAAAATATTGTGTTACTGACGAGCAAGGAAACAAGTTCTTGCTTCGTATTTCTCCGATTGAACAATATGAGCGGAAGAAAAGTGAATACGAACTTATGAGCCGGGTGGCAGCTCGCGATGTGCCGATGTGCAGGCCATTAGAGTTCGGCACGTCTGATGAAGGGGTTTATTCAATTCAAACTTGGATAGACGGTGTTGATGCAGAAGAAAGTGCACACGACCTCACAAGTGACGAGCAGTATTCTTACGGAGTTGAAGCAGGACGAATACTAAAAGAAATTCATAAAATCCCTGCTCCTGAAGGGATAGAAGATTGGGAAATCTATTTTAACCGTAAAGCAGATCGCAAAATCAAAATGTATGAAGAATGTCCTATCAAGTATGAAAACGGACAAGCCTTTATTGATTATATTAACGCACACAGACACTTGCTTAGCGGTCGCCCTCGAACATATCAGCACGGAGATTATCATATCGGAAATATGATGATAGGCAACGATAAGCAACTCTACATCATTGACTTTAACAGGAATGACTTCGGAGATCCGTGGGAAGAATTTAACCGCATTGTATGGTGTGCTCAAGCTACCCCTCTATTTGCTACCGGAATGGTAAACGGATATTTTGATAATGATGTGCCTATGGAGTTTTGGGAGCTTCTTGCACTTTATATCAGCAGTAATACTTTATCTTCTGTGCCTTGGGCAATTCCTTTTGGAGACGAGCAAATTCAGGTGATGGTAAACCAAGCAAAAGATGTGCTGAGTTGGTATGACAATATGAAGAACCCTGTTCCAACTTGGTACAAAGGAGTCATATATACTTGATTGCTCCAAATATCTAAAAAACTAACCGCCGAGAGTAACTATTAATGTTGCTCTCGGCGATCTTTTCTTTCACAACACACGTTGCTTGTTGCGTGAAAATCACATATTATTTTGTGTTGCGTAATAAACATCACACTTCATTATTCGCTTTTCCCCAAACCGCACGCGCGCGGACTGATACCGTACTCCGCTTTAAATGCGCGATAAAAGTTGGTGTAATCCCGAAATCCGCACGAGGCGTACACGTCGCCGGGCGGCATACCGTCATCCATCAATTGCTTGGCGATAAGCAACCGTTTCAATGTCAGGTACCGATATACTCCCACACCGACCGTGCGGCTGAATTCGTGAGAGAGGTGGTATTTGCTCACAAAGAACTGTTGTGCCAGCGATTCAAGCGACAACTCCTCCGCATAATGTTCCCCGATATACGCGAGCACCTTGCTTGCCAGCACCGAAGGTTCTTCCCGCAACTCCTCCCCGTCGTCCAGCAACGCCAAACGGTTGAGTTCCACCATAAGTTGCAAAAACAGACCGTCGGCACACAAGGTCCCTCCGTATTCTTCACTGTAATACTCCCGCACCAGTGCATTCAGGCGGGCGGTAATATCCGACCGCCCGAGCACCGACGGACGCAGCAGATTGGAGTGTTCGGGGCGGGAATGGTCAAAACAACGCGTGAGGCTGACGGTATCGGTGGAAAAACTTTCAAGATATTTCTTTTCGATCCACAGGACGATGCGCTCATACACCGCATGATCCGTCTTCACAATGGGACGGTGCAATTCCATCGGATTGATAAGCAAAATATCCCCTGTCTGCAAACGGTACAGTCGACCGTCTACCCAGTAATCCACCTCACCGCTCAAAAACAGGTAGACCTCGTAAAAATCGTGGTGATGGACATCCACTTCTCCAAGTTGTGCATCGCGGTAGTGAAACACCTCAAACCCCGTACGGCACATGGTCTGCCGCGGGTCAAATTGCTGTGCTTTCTGACGCATTCGATCACCCCGTTTCTGAAAACGCTACCATATTACCGCAACTTTTGCAATATGTCAAGCAATTTCCGCAATTATCTTTGCAAAAAGAATGTGGTATACTAACCCTGTAAGATGTCGTAGTATGCCTGAAAGGAGTTATCGTTATGAAACCGTTTATGGACAAAGACTTTCTGCTTTCCACCCCCACGGCCCGCACGCTGTTTCACGACTATGCGGCCGCGATGCCGATCGTGGACTATCACTGTCACGTCAGTCCCCGTGAGATCTTCGAAGACAAACGCTTCGAAAACATCGCGCAGGTGTGGCTGGCAGGGGATCATTACAAATGGCGGCTGATGCGCTCGAATGGTGTGGAGGAACGCTTCATCACGGGAGATGCACCCGAGCGCGAAAAGTTCCAAAAGTTTGCCGAAGCACTTCCCCGCGCCATCGGCAACCCGATGTATCACTGGTGCCATTTGGAACTCAAAGCCTATTTCGGATATGAAGGTGTGCTGAACGGTGACACCGCCGAGGAGGTGTGGCAACTCGCCGCCGCCCGTTTGAAGGACAACGATATGGGTGTGCGCGGACTGATCGCGCAGAGCAACGTCGCGTTCATCGGCACGACCGACGATCCCGTGGATTCGCTCGAATGGCACAAGAAACTCGCTGCCGATCCCACGATGAGCGCAACCGTCGCCCCCTCCTTCCGCCCCGACAAGGCACTGAACATCGACAAAGCGGGCTGGCAGGAATACGTTGCCTGCCTGAGTGAGGTGTCGGGTGTCACCATCGACGGCATCGACACACTCGAAGAAGCACTCGGTCGCCGCATTGAACACTTCGCGGCGCACGGTTGCCGCGCGAGTGACCACGGTCTGGATTTTGCGGTATTTAATTTGCAGGACCGTAACACGGTGGACGCCATCGTGAAAAAAGGGCTGGACGGCAAAAGCGTCAGTGCCGAAGAAGCCGCCGCACTTAAGACCGCACTCTTGCTCTACTGTGCGAAGGAATACACCCGCCGCGATTGGGTGATGCAGATCCACTACAACTGCCTGCGTAACCCCAATTCCGCCATGTTCCGCACCCTCGGCCCCGACACGGGCTTTGATTGCATCGGCCCGATGGGCGGTGCGAAAGCCATCGCATCCCTGCTGGATGCGATGCACGGGCAAGGCGCCCTGCCCCGCACGATCCTGTACAGTTTGGACGGCGGCGACAACGCCTTCCTCGACTCGCTCATCGGCTCGTTCCAAGGCAGCGAGATCGCGGGCAAATTGCAACACGGCAGTGCGTGGTGGTTCAACGATACGAAGCAGGGCATGATCGATCAACTGACCTCTCTTGCAAACCTCAGCATTTTGGGGAATTTCGTCGGTATGCTCACCGACTCCCGCAGTTTCCTCAGTTACACCCGCCACGAATATTTCCGCCGCATCCTGTGCGAGTTGATCGGCGGCTGGGTGGAAAACGGCGAATATCCCGCCGATATGACGGCACTCGGCGGTCTGGTGCAGGATATCTGCTATTACAATGCCAAACGCTATTTCACGCTGTAAAGGAGAATAACTATGCCGATGCAAATGGGTTTTCGCTGGTACGGCGAAGGTAATGATAAGATCTCTCTCTCGGACATTAAACAGATTCCGGGTGTAACGTCCATCGTCTGGGCACTGCACCATAAAATGCCGGGGGAAGTGTGGGAGGTCGAAGAGATCGCCGAAGTAAAACGGCAACTGGATGAATACGGCTTCAAGATGGATGTGGTGGAATCGGTCAACGTACACGACGATATCAAGATCGGTCTGCCCACGCGTGACACGTATATTGAGAATTACAAAACCACCATTCGCAACCTGTCAAAGTTCGGTGTGAAGGTCATCTGCTACAACTTCATGCCCATCTTCGACTGGACGCGTTCCAACCTCTTCCACCCCGTGG
>CAZESL010000066.1:0-12779 GCA_964515215.1 uncultured Eubacteriales bacterium | reverse complement strand
GGAGTTGTTCGGCTTTGCCGATACGGCGGAGCGCCGCTGTTTTACGCAACTTACGTCGGTCAGCGGTGTCGGGCCGAAGGCGGCGATCGCGATTTTGTCGGAACTCTCACCCGATAAGTTGGCGCTTGCCATTGCAACGGGAGATCACAAAACCATTACCCGCGCGCAGGGCGTCGGTCCGAAACTGGCACAGCGCGTGGTGCTGGAACTGAAAGATAAGATGGGTGCTTCGATGGGCGAGGGGGATGCCGTGATGCCGCAGGGTACCGTGTCGGCTGCGGGCAACGCCGCCGAAGCGGTGAATGCGCTGACGGTACTCGGCTTTTCGGCGGCGGAAGCGTCGGCCGCCGTCGGTCGGCTGGACAGTTCCCTCTCGGTGAACGATTTGGTGCGCGAAGCGCTGAAGAGCCTTGCGAAAAGGGGGTAACGGGACGTGGAGATGGATTACGAAAACCGTATGGTAACCACCGAATACATCCCCGAGGACGAGACGGAAAATTCCCTGCGCCCGCGTGCGCTCACGGAATATATCGGGCAGGAAAAGGTGAAGGAAAACCTTTCGGTCTTTATTGATGCGGCAAAACAGCGCGGTGACGTACTGGATCACGTGTTGCTGTACGGCCCTCCGGGTCTCGGCAAGACGACACTTGCCGCCATCATTGCCAATGAGATGGGGGTCAACTTCCGCATCACGTCCGGTCCCGCGCTGGAGCGCCCGGGCGACCTTGCGGCGATGCTTACCAACTTGGACGTGGGGGACGTTTTGTTCATCGACGAGATCCACCGTCTGCCACGCACGGTGGAGGAGATCCTCTATCCCGCGATGGAGGATTTTGCCATCGACATTATGAACGGCAAGGGGCAAGGGGCGATGTCCATTCACCTGCCGTTGCCGAAGTTTACGTTGATCGGCGCGACCACGCGGGCGGGGCAACTTTCCGCACCGCTGCGCGATCGCTTCGGTGTGATCTCCCGCCTGGAGTTATACACACCCGAAGAACTGGCGTTGATCGTGCGGCGCTCGGCGGGGATACTGGATATCCCCTGCGATGAGGACGGCGCACTGGAAATTGCGTCGCGGTGTCGCGGCACCCCGCGTATCGCCAACCGCATGTTAAAGCGGGTGCGCGATTTCGCACAGATCCTGAACGGCGGTGTTATCAATGCGGCGACGGCACAGACGGCGCTCGACCGTTTGGAAGTGGACGAACTGGGATTGGATATGGTAGACCGCCGTATGCTCAAAGCCATGATCGACCATTACAACGGCGGCCCCGTGGGGCTGGATACGCTGGCGGCGGTGATCGGGGAAGAAGCGGTCACCATCGAAGACGTGTACGAGCCGTATCTGATGCAGATCGGGTTTCTCTCCCGTACCCCGCGCGGACGTGTGGTGTTGCCTGCGGCATACGCACACTTAGGGATCCCGCAACCGGGGCAACAGACTTTTGGATGAGGATGACAAACTATGGGACGACTCTTCGGCAGTGACGGCGTGCGCGGTGTTGCGAACGCGGGGCTGACCTGTGAGACAGTGATGAATATCGGCCGTGCCGTCGCGGCGGTGCTTTGTGAGAGCGGCAGACGTCCCCGCGTGGTGGTCGGATGGGATACCCGCGCCTCTTCGGAGATGATGGCGGCGGCGCTCACCGCCGGTCTTTGCTCGGTGGGGGCGGACGTGGAACTGCTCGGGGTGATGCCCACCCCCGCAGTGGCGCACCTCACCCGTGTGCGGGAGGCGGCGCTCGGCTTCGCGGTGACGGCATCCCACGCTCCGTGTGAATACAACGGACTCAAACTGTTCGATAAGGCGGGACGGCTGTCGGCAGAAGACCTGCAACGTATCGAAGCGGTGCTGTTTGACGGCGCGGGGGAGATCCCTTGCCCCATCGGCGGCGAGGTCGGACGCGCGACGACACTGTCACGCGGGATGGAGGAGTACCTTTGGTATATCGCTTCTACCGCGACCGACCTGCGCGGTATGCGGGTGGCGGTGGATTGTGCCAACGGTGCGGCAAGTATGGCGGCGATACAGTTGCTCACCGACTTGGGTGCCACTCCCGTGCCGCTGAATAACGAGCCGAACGGGCGTAATATCAATGAACGGTGCGGTGTGGCGCACGTGGAAGGTTTGGCGGACTATGTAAAGACGCACAAATGCTTCGGCGGTATTGCGCTGGACGGCGACGGCGAACGTTGTGTGGCGGTGGACGAAAAAGGCAACCTGTTGGACGGTGACCGTCTGCTTGCCGCCTTTGCCCTTGACCGTAAAGAGAAGGGCACCTTGCACGGCGATACGGTGGTGACCACACCGCTTGCGAATCTCGGCTTTTTCCGTTTCTGCACGGAACACGCCATTACGGTACGTACCGCTGACGTCGGTACGGTAGCCGATGCGTTGGCAAGCGGGGACGTCACACTCGGCGGTGATCCTACGGGGGCGCTGGTACTGCGGGAGTTTTCGTCTGTTGCGGACGGTCTGCTCACTGCCGTGCAGTTGCTTACCCTTTGCCGCGAAAAAGGATGTAAATTATCGGCTATCGGAGAACAAATGCCGCGCTCACCGCAGGTGTTGCTTACCGTGAAGGCCGACGACCGTGCTAAAGCCGCCTACGTGGCAGATAAGGCACTGGCGGCACACATCGCGAAAGTGAACGAGTCACTCAGCGGCGATGGGAGGGTGACGGTACGTCCTTCCGAGACGGAACCGCTCATCCGCGTGATGGTGGAAGGACGCGAGTTTGACGATATCAATCGCGTGGCTGTCACACTTGCCGATACCATAAAACAAGCAATTGGAGCTTATACGATATGAGAGAAGCAAAAAATTGGGTAGACTATGAATTGCTCGATGCTTCCGCAGGGGAGCGTTTGGAGAGGTGGGGTGAGTTTATTCTCATCCGTCCCGATCCGCAGGTGGTGTGGGAGACACCGAAGACCCACCCGATGTGGAAACGGGCGCACGCGCACTATCACCGCTCGAACAGCGGCGGCGGGCATTGGGAGACGTTGCGTCCCCTGCCCGACAGTTGGCAGATCGGGTGGGGAGACTTGCGGTTCAACCTGAAGCCGATGGGCTTTAAGCACACGGGCCTGTTTCCCGAACAGGCGGTCAACTGGGAGGATATGGCGGCACAGATCCGTGCGGCAGGCCGTCCCGTGAAGGTGCTGAATCTGTTCGGGTACACGGGCGGCGCCACCCTCGCGTGTGTTGCGGCGGGTGCCCACGTGACCCACGTGGATGCCTCGCGCGGGATGGTCGCGTGGGGACGTGAAAACGCGGTGGAATCGGGACTTGCCGACCGCCCGATGCGCTGGCTGGTGGACGATTGCGGTAAGTTCGTGCAACGGGAAATGCGCCGCGGCAACAAATACGATGCCATTTTGATGGACCCGCCGTCCTACGGGCGCGGGCCGAACGGTGAAGTGTGGAAACTGGAAGATCAGATCTTCCCCCTGGTGCGGGACTGTGTGTCGCTTTTGTCCGATTCGCCGTTGTTCTTCTATATCAATTCCTACACCACGGGGTTGTCTCCGTCGGTGATGCGCTACATTTTGCATACGCTGATCCCGCCGGCACTCGGCGGCACGGTGGATGCGGACGAGATCGGCTTGCCGGTGACGGCAAGCGGGCAGGTGTTACCCTGCGGATCGACCGCCCGTTGGCGTACACTTTAAGCAGAGGAGGCTGTCATGGGGAATATCATGATCGATGCGCGGCAGGTGTCCTTCTCCTATGCGACCGAAGAAAAACCGCACGACGTACTCTGCGGTGTGTCGCTTGCGATAAAAGAGGGTAGTTTCACGGCGTTGCTCGGGCACAACGGCTCGGGCAAATCCACCATGGCGAAACTCTTTAACGCCCTGCTGCTGCCGAACGGCGGGCAGGTATTGGTGCAAGGCATGGATACCGCCGATGAGGAAAACAAATACGACGTGCGCCGCACGGTAGGTATGGTGCTTCAAAATCCCGATAACCAGTTGGTCTCCACCGTGGTGGAGGAGGACGTGGCGTTCGGCCCTGAAAATCTGGGGGTACCGCCCGCTGAGATTCGGGAACGCGTGGAAGCGGCTCTGCGTGCGGTGGATATGTGGGAGTTTCGCGAGCACGCCCCCCACAAACTCTCGGGCGGACAAAAACAGCGGGTGGCGATCGCGGGTGTTCTCGCGATGCAACCGCAGTGCCTGGTGCTCGACGAGCCGACCGCGATGCTTGACCCGCAAGGCCGCCGCGAAGTGATGGAGACGGTGCGGCGGTTAAACCGTGAGCAGGGGATGACGGTGGTGCTTATCACCCACTACATGGAGGAGGCGGCGAAAGCCGACCGCGTGGTGGTGATGGACGGCGGTGCTATCGTGATGGACGGCACCCCGCGGGAGGTGTTCCGTGAGGTGGAGCGTCTGCGTGCGTTGCAACTTGACGTGCCGCAACCCACCGAATTGTGTCACGTACTGCGAAAAGCGGGGGTCAACCTACCGCCCGACGTACTGACGGTAGACGAATGTGTAGAGGCGTTAGCCTCGATGATGGAGTAAGACTATGACCATTTTGGAAGCCGAAAATCTAACCTACGCGTATTCCGACGGCTTGCCGACGGCACGGGCGGCGGTGAACGACGTGTCGCTTACGGTGGAGGCGGGCAGTTTCGTGGGGGTCATCGGCCACACGGGCTCGGGCAAATCCACCCTGATACAGCACTTCAACGGTCTGTTGCGCCCGACGGGCGGCCGTGTGCTGCTCGGCGGCAAGGATATTTGGGAAGACCCGAAAAAGATCCGCGAGGTGCGGTTTCGCGTGGGACTGGTGTTTCAGTATCCCGAATATCAGTTATTTGAAGATACCGTGCGGCAGGATATCGCCTTCGGCCCGCGCAACATGGGACTTTCGGAAGATGAGATCGCCCTGCGGGTAGAGGAAGCCGCCGCATTCGTGGGGTTGCCTGCGGCACTCCTTGATAAATCTCCCTTTGATCTGTCAGGCGGCGAAAAGCGCCGTGCGGCGGTGGCGGGCGTGATGGCGATGCGTCCCGAAGTGCTCATTTTGGATGAGCCGACCGCGGGGTTGGACCCTGCGGGACAAGCGCATCTGCTCGATCAGGTGAAAGCCTATCAACAGGAACGCGGATGCACCGTATTGCTCGTCTCCCATCGCATGGAAGATGTGGCGCGGGTGGCGGATCGCGTGCTGGTGATGCACGGCGGTCGTGTGGCGATGTACGACGAGACGGCGGCGGTGTTCTCCCGCGCGGAAGAACTGCGTGAGATCGGTCTTTCGATTCCCGCAGTCACACGGGTGTTTATGGGGTTGCGTGCCCGCGGCTTGGACGTGGGAGACAACGTGTACACCGTCGAACAGGCGGCGGCGCGTTTGTTGCCGCTCCTGCACCGTGGAAAGGGGGAATGACCGATGTTGCGTGACATTACCATCGGGCAGTATTTCCCCGTATCCTCGCCGATGCACCGTTTGGATCCACGGGTGAAGTTGGTGCTCACCGTGTTGTATATCGTGGCGTTGTTCCTGCCGAAAACGTGGATGGGCTTGGCGCTGGCGGTGGCGTTGCTTGCAGTGGCATACGCACTGGCGCGCATCCCGTTTTCGATGGTTCTCAAAAGTGTGCGTCCCATTTTGTTGCTTGTCACCTTGACGGCGGCACTCAATCTGTTTTACAACAAAGAGGGAACGGTGCTGTTTCAGTGGTGGATCTTCACCGTGACCGATACGGGGCTTGCGAAGACCGCGTTTATCATTGTGCGTATCCTCTGCTTGATCGTGGGCAGTTCGCTGCTTACCTATACCACGACCCCCACGGCACTGACCGACGCTATCGAGCGATTGCTTTCGCCGCTCAAAGCCGTGCGGTTGAACGTGCACGAACTCGCAATGATGATGACCATTGCCCTGCGGTTCATTCCCACCTTGATCGAAGAAACGGACAAGATCATGTCAGCACAAAAGGCACGCGGTGCGGATATGGAATCGGGTGGGCTTCTTCGTCGTATTCGTGCCCTGCTTCCCGTGCTGATCCCGCTGTTTGCCTCCTCCTTCCGCCGTGCGTACGAATTGGCGCTCGCGATGGAATGCCGCTGTTACCGCGGCGGCGAGGGGCGTACCCGTATGAAGCAGTTGCGCTTGACGGCGCGCGACGGCGTGGCGCTCGGCATCATGGCGGCGGCGATGGCGGTGCTCATTTGGCTCAATTTTGTGTTACCTCGGGTGATTTAGTATGAGACGGCTGATGCTGACTTTGCAATACATCGGTACACGCTATCACGGCTGGCAGGTACAGCCCAATGCGGTGACGGTGCAACAGTGCGTACAAGACGCCATCGAACGGGTGACGGGTGTCCGTTCCCCGCTTACGGGGTGCAGTCGCACCGATGCGGGCGTACATGCGGAAATGTTCTGTTGTACGACCGAGACCGCATCGACGATCGGTTGCGACAAACTGGCGGCCGCGCTCAATGCGTGGTTGCCGACCGATATTGCGGTGATCGCGTGCCGTGAGGTGACGGCGGATTTTCATCCGCGGTACGATGCGCGCGGCAAACAGTATCAATACCGCATCTGGAACCGTCCCGCCAGAAACCCGTTTTGGCAAGAGCGTGCTCTGCACGTAAAACGTCCGCTGGATGTCGAAAAAATGCGGCGTGCGGCGAACGACTTTTTGGGACAACATGATTTTTCGGCATTTTGCGCTGTCGGCAGCGACGTGGAAGACCGTGTGCGCACGGTCACGGAAAGTAGCGTCACCGAAGCTGACGGTATGGTCACCTTCACGGTGGCGGCCGATGGGTTTTTGTATAATATGGTGCGCATCATGGTCGGCACGTTGCTCGATATTGAGAGCGGAAAACTAAAGGAAGGGTGCGTCCCCGCCCTGCTCGCGGCAGGTGACCGCGAGGCGGCAGGGCACACCGCCCCCGCGTGCGGACTGTACTTAACGCGGGTGTATTACGACGAATGAAAGGAGGCGCGGCAAGGTGGCGAACAAACGGGATCTGACCATAAAAAAACGGCGAGTGAAGGCGACGGAAGAACCGATGCCTGAAAATACGGCGGCCCAACCGAAAGCCCCGCGCTCCTCACGAAAGAAACGGGCGCGCCGTCATGGCCGCTCGGTGATATGGGCGGTGCTGTTCCGTCTTGCGCTGTTGGTGGCGGTGGTGATGCTCGGTGTGCTGTTGTGGCGCAATTGGGATAATCTGGCGCCCGCCTCACTTACCGAATGGCTTGACCGTACGGTCACGGGCGGTGACGGGGGCGACGGTTATCCTGTGGATATCAGCGGTGACAGCGTGGTGTCGATGCAGGTCTTCGGTAACAACGTCGCGCTCTTGACCGATACGTCTCTGTTGGTATACAACTCATCAGGTGCGCTGACGGTGGATCGCGGGCACACGTTTGCCGATCCGCTGTTGTGCACGGGAGGTGAGTATATGCTGGTGGCGGAACTCGGCGGAAACCGTTACACCCTGCACTCCAAAAAAGAAGCGGTGCGTGACGGTACGGCATCCGGTGCTATTGTCAGTGCCGCCGTGAGCGACAACGGGCAGGTCGCCCTCGTTACCGGGTCTTCCAAAAGTTATATGTCCGAAGTGTTGGTGTTTGATCGCAAAGGTAACAAGATATTCCACTGGTACAGTGCGGATCTGTTGGTGGCGGACGTGGCGTTCAGCCCCCGTCAAAAGGAAATTGCCGTGCTCGGCTTTTCGGCGGTGGGCGGCGATATGCGCTCGACCTTGCACGTGTTTTCGCTGAGCGGTAAAGAAGAGGGCCCCACCCACACCTACCGTGCGACGGGTGCGATGATGACGGTATTGCATTATTTCGATAACGGCCGTGTGGCGGCGGTGGGAGATACCGCCGTGTGGGTGTATGATCCCGATAAAAACGAAACGGCGGTGACCGATTTCGAAGATGCCGTACTTTTAGGATACGCATTCAGCAAAGAGGGCGTCGGTGCGGTCACGCGGAATTACGGCGAAAGTCGCGGCGGTATGTTACGCGTGATCACGACGGTGGGCAACCCCGTTCGTGAGATCGCCTTTGCGGGAGATTACCGTCACGTTACGGCAGCGGATCGCGGATTTTATCTTCTGACGGAGGATACGCTGTATCAGGCGGACGGCGCAGGCGTTGCCAAGCAAACGGCGGCTTCGGCAGACAGCCTGATGACGGTGGAAATGAACGGAAAACCGTTGGTCTTACATTTGAGCATGCTTACACGTTGTACGTGGGAATAAAAAGGGGGAAACACGGTGAGCTTTTTAGTGGATATCGTGTTGATCGGTATCTTGCTGGCGGTGGTGACCGTCTATGCACGCAAATCCATTTTTGCCGCAGGACTTGGTACGTTGGCTACCGCGATAGCGATCGTGGCGGCACTGTTTCTGGCGCCGCTTGCGGCATCGCCCGTGTCGGAATACGCCCTCACACCGCTGATCGAACGGACGGTGGCGGGGGAGCTGGCGGATATGCATTCCGCTCCGCATCTCCCCACGGTGGAGAAAACGGTGGCGACGTTACCGCTTCGTGATATGATCACCGAGCGGTCGGATGCCTATTTGCATATGCTTTCCAAATACCACGTGACCCCCGAAACGGTGGAGACGGTTTGGCGTACGGAAGGAACGGGCACGGCGGTGGTACGGTGTGTTGCGGCGCCGCTTGCGGCGGTGCTCTCCGAAACAGCGGTGTTTCTGTTGCTGTGTTTGGTATTGACGCTGATATTGCAACTGATCGTGCGCCGTGTGGAACAGAATCTGCCGCCGCTGCGGCGGTATTACGGCATCAAACGCGTCGTGCCGCCTCTCTTTGGCGTGGTGTGCGGGCTTTTGTGGTCATGGGTAGCGGCGGCAGCGCTCGCGCGGGTGGTACCGCAAACGGCGGAACAACTGGTGTTTCTCACCCCCGAAGTGTTGGAACGTACCGATTGGTATCGCTGGTTGCACAGTATAAACCCGCTTGTGTGGTTATATAGCTTATCAGGGAGGTAGCGTTATGGCATACATATTGGATATTGCGGTCATACTTATCGTAGTGTTTTGTGTGTGGCGCGGATGGCGGCACGGGTTGATACGGACCGCAGTGATGCTCGTCGGCTTTGCACTGGCGGCGTTCGTGGCGGCGCAGGTGGCGGCACCCGCAGCAAAGGGGATATACGAAGCGGCGGTCGCGCCGCGGGTGGAAGCGGTGATCACCGCACAGGTCGAAGAGATAGGTGAAAGTGAGATCACCGTCGGGCTCGATACCTTGTTCGGAGAAGACGCGATGCTTATCCCGTACTTTGAGAGTATGGGATGGGATACGGCGGTGACCGTATCGCTCGGTGACCGTTCCGGAGCGGCGATACGCGACGCGGTCACACCCGCGATCGAGCAGGTGTTGCAACCCGTGTTGATCTACCTGATCGAAGCGGCCCTGTCCTTCCTTTTGTTCGTCGTGCTGTTGATCGTGGTTTCGTTGTTGTCTCGCTTGTTGGATGCGGTATTCAAACTGCCGTTGCTCAAACAACTCAACCGCTTCGGCGGCTTGGCGGCAGGATTTTTGCAGGGTGTGTTTTGGGCGCTGATATTTACCGTTGTGTTGCAATTTGTCGTTAGTTGCGGCTGGCTCGGTGAGACGGTCACCATCGAAACGATAGAAAGTTCGCAGTTGGTTTCAAGACTTGCAAATTGGAATTGGCTGTTTTGATAAAGAAGACCAAAGAAAGGTTTGGCGACCTCGTATGAAATTGATAAACGTTAAATGGCAGTGGACGGTACCGAACGTGCTGTCGCTTGTTCGCATTGCGTTGATCCCCGTGTTTGCGATACTGTATCTGAACAGTACCGCGCATCCCGTGTTGCTTTGGTGGTCATTCGCGGCGGTGGTGGTGTCGGGCTTGACCGATCTGTTCGACGGCTGGATCGCCCGCCGCTTCAATCAGATCAGCGAAGCAGGCAAATTGCTCGATCCGCTGGCGGATAAGTTGACCCAACTCACGGTGGTGATCTGTCTTGCCACGCAGTTCCACGAGTTGGTGTGGCTGATGGCGATCTGCCTCTTGAAAGAGGCGGCGCAGGTGATCGGCGGGTTGTTGCTTCTCCATCGCGGTGACGAAGTGCGCGGCTCGCAGTGGTTCGGTAAGGTCTGCACGTTCGTGTTCTATTCCGCAATGGCGGCAATCGTGTTGTTTGAAGATATGCCCCCCGCCGTACGTATCGGCCTGGTGGTGTTGGTGGGCGTGCTGATGCTCATCACCTTTTTAGGCTATCTTTCCACCTATATCGGTGCCCGTAAGGCACTGCCGGATAAGGAGTAAGTAAACTATGGTTTGTTCACGTTGCAAACAACGCCCCGCCACGGTGTTCATCACCCGTATGGAAGGGGATAAAACGATAAATGACGGTTTGTGTCTCGTCTGTGCGAAAGAAATGGGCATCAAGCCGGTGTGCGATATCATTCAACAGTTCGGTATGAGCGATGACGATCTTGAATCGGTAGATGAGCAGCTCTCGGGTATGATGGAAGCGATGGGCGGCGATGGTGAAGAGGGATTCAAACCCGGCGGGGCGGCGACCTTCCCGTTTTTGCAAAATCTGTTCCCCAATATGGGAGAGTCCACCGAAAAGCCGCAGGAGGCGGAGGGGACGGCTAAGACGGAAAAGAAGCGGGATAAACAGTCTCGCCGTCCGTCGGCACTCGAACAGTACTGTACCGACCTTACCGCCCGCGCGCGGGACGGCAAACTCGGCCGCATCATCGGGCGCGAGCGGGAACTGTACCGCGTGACGCAGATCCTCTGCCGCCGCACCAAAAACAATCCTTGCCTTATCGGTGAGCCGGGTGTGGGTAAAACGGCGATCGCGGAAGGGCTTGCGTTGCGTATCGCGGCAGGAGAGGTGCCTGCCCGCCTGCAGGACAAGGAGATCCATCTGTTAGACCTCACCGCATTGGTGGCGGGCACGCAGTTCCGCGGTCAGTTCGAAAGCCGCATCAAGGCACTGGTGGACGAGGTGCGCGCCAAAGGCAACGTCATTCTCTTTATCGATGAGATCCACAATCTGGTCGGCACGGGGGATGCCGAGGGCAGTATGTCGGCGGCGAATATTTTGAAGCCTGCCCTTTCCCGCGGGGAGATACAGGTCATCGGTGCCACCACCTTTAACGAATACCGCAAACATATCGAAAAGGATGCCGCGTTGGAACGCCGTTTTCAGCCGGTCACGGTGGAAGAGCCGTCGGTGGAAGAGGCGAAGGCGGTACTGCGCGGTATCAAAGAGTATTACGAGCAGTTCCACGGTGTGCGTGTGAGTGACGAGATACTGACCCGTGCGGTCACCCTCTCCGAGCGGTATATTACCGACCGTTTCCTGCCCGATAAGGCGATCGATCTTTTGGACGAAGCGTGTGCCGCAGCGGCACTCGAAAACAAAGAGGCGGATCGCTACGCCGCCTATCAGCGGGAGATCGCGCTGATGAAACGGGAAGAGGAGCGCCATATGGCGGCGGAAGCGGTGGATTACGAAGCACTGGCCCGTGTGCGGGCGGAGTTGATGAAGACCGAGCAGGAGGCAGACGCCATTCGCGTTGCTGCGACCGAGGCACCGCTTCTTGACCGTCATTTGGCAAAGGTCATTGAATTGTGGACGGGTATTCCCGCAGCGAAGGTGCAGGAGAGTGAACTCTCACGTCTCAGTGGTATGGAAGAACGCTTGTCCGCCCGTATCATCGGGCAGGACGAAGCGGTGAAACTGGTGGCGGCGGCGGTGCGCCGCAGTCGGGTGCAGATCAGCCCCCGCCGCCGTCCCGCCTCCTTCTTGTTCGTCGGTCCCACGGGCGTCGGCAAGACTGAACTTGTAAAGGTGCTTGCGCGCGACCTGTTCGATACGCCGGATGCACTTATCCGACTGGATATGTCGGAGTTTATGGAAAAACACGCGGTCTCGCGGCTGATCGGCTCGCCTCCGGGATACGTCGGTTACGACGAAGCGGGGCAACTGACCGAAAAGGTACGCCGCAAGCCCTATTCGGTGTTGCTGTTCGACGAGATCGAAAAGGCACATCCCGACGTACTCAATATTTTGTTGCAGATCCTGGATGAAGGGCGCGTGACCGACGCGCACGGCCGCACGGTGAATTTTGAAAACACCGTGCTGGTGATGACTTCCAACGCCGGCAGTGAGTTGTCGAACACCATGATGGGATTCGGCAAGAGTGCAGGCGAGGCGGGACGCGACAAGGCGATGAAAGCGTTGTCGGATTTCCTGCGTCCCGAGTTTTTGAGCCGTGTGGACGAAGTGGTGTATTTCCGCCCGCTCTCTGCGGAAGATCACACCCGCATTGCGGCGCTGTTGCTCGATGAATTGTGCGGACCGCTGTCCGAGCGGGGGATCACCTTCCGCTACGACGAGGCGGTGCCTGCCGCCTTGGCAGCCCAAGCCGCCGACGGCAAGCGCGGCGCACGCGATCTGCGTGTGGCGATCCGCCGCGAGGTGGAGGACAAACTCGCGACCTTGCTGGTCGACCGCTGTGAGCAGCCGCCCACGTCGGTCACGGTCGGCGTCAACGACGGCGTCATCACATTGACGGCAATATAACAAAACGGACGATACGCGAAACTTTTCACGTATTGTCCGTTTTTTGTTGTGTAGAAAAGAAAGCGGCACCAACGCCGTAGAGACGGGTCTCCCGACCCGTCGTGCGATGCACGCCCCTACCGCACGATTCAAATCGGCGTAGTTAAGCATAGGAGACGCATCCGAACACGCCTAAAACGGCATAATTTCGGCGCTTT
>CAZESL010000065.1:0-12852 GCA_964515215.1 uncultured Eubacteriales bacterium | reverse complement strand
AGAACATACCCTTCTTCATCTCGCCGCCGTACCAGGTGTTCAGAATGACCTGCTCTTTGGAGGTGAGGTTGAAGAGAACCGCCGTTTCGGAGTTCAGGCCGAGTTCCTTATAGTTCTCCACCTTCGCCTTGGACGCGTTGTACACCACGAAATCGGGTTCGAAGTTTTCAAGTTCTTCCGCTGTGGGGTTGATGAACATATTCTTCACGAAGTGAGCCTGCCACGCAACCTCCATCACGAAGCGGATCGCCATGCGAGTATCCGCGTTGGTGCCGCAGAACAGATCCATCACGTACAGTTTCTTGCCCGAAAGCTGCTTCATCGCGAGTTCCTTGCACGCATTCCATGCCTCAACAGACGCGGGCTTGTTGTCGTTCTTGAACTCGTCGGAAGTCCACCACACGGTGTCCTTGGAAGTATCGTCCATCACGATAAACTTATCTTTGGGGGAACGACCGGTATAGATGCCCGTCATCACGTTAACGGCACCCAGTTCGGTCACCTGCCCTTTTTCAAAGCCTTCAAGAGTCGGGTCGGTCTCAGCCACGAATAACTCTTCAAACGTGGGGTTGTGAACGATTTCGGTAACACCCGAAATGCCGTACTTGGTCAGATCCAACTGTTTCATACTGCTTCATTCCTTTTCTGAAATAATAATTTTCACGGGGCGAAAAGCACTCAAAATGCAAAGAGTTGCCAAAGTCCCCCATTGTTTGTTATTATACCACGCTACCCGCACGATTTCAATAGAAACGAAGCAAAAAAATATTTTTTAACAAATGCAAAAACGCCCCCGCCGAAGCGGAAGCATTTTTGATAACTTATACCAATTTTGGCGTGTAGTCCCATTATCATTTCTTTTTTTATAAGATCAGGATCGGCACACAATGAAATGGTACAATTGATGGGTAGGGTGAGCAGTGAAACCCTAACAAATAAAAAGCGAACAACAACTCAAATGCTCCGGTTCCTAATCCCACCCTACTTACGTCCAATGCCATCAAGTTAAGCCATATTGCGCACTATCCCCTTGCCTCTCCTTGTCAGGAGAGGTGGCACGGCGTAGCCGTGACGGAGAGGTAGTGGATGTAGAACCCCCTCTCCGCCTCGCATACGCTCGGCACCTCTCCCCGCAGGCGGGGCGAGGCAGGGTGCTTAGCGCATAATTATGAGAATACATTACTTAGCTTAACGGCATTGTGCCATACGGCGGGTGGCTTTTTATCACGCCAACGAGGCGTGCACATCCTCTTCAAAATGCGCCGACGTCACGGCACCCGAGCCGCCGTCGTACACCGAGTTTTTCATATACACCGCCGTAATGCGGTTCACGGGATCCACCCAAAAATGCGTGCCGTACGCGCCGCTCCAACCGAAACTGCCTGCGGGCAGGCGCCCGTACTCGTCACCGCGGATCACCCGCACACCAAGTCCCCACGGTTGCGAGCCGGGGTTGGCCGCCGGCGACAACTGCGGCGTCGCGATCGCACGGATCGATTCCTCGCTCACGATACGCCGCCCGCGCCACACACCGCCACCTTGCAACATCAACGCAAAATGCAGATAATCCTCAAGCGACGAGATCAACCCCGCACCGCCGAGATAATGCGTACACGGAAAATCCGAAAAAACGCACCCTTCTTGCATCGGGTGTTCCACGCTTTTGCCGTCCACGCGGTTATGCATCGGCACTAATCGCGCCCATTGCTCTTCGGTGGGCACGAAGGTGGTGTCGTGCATATCGCAAGGCACGAAGATCTCCCGCGTGAGGAACGACAAAAAGTCCTCCCCCGTCACCTTCTCCGCAATGGCGACCAACAGATCCCACGCGATAATGCCGCTGTACGCCTGCGATCCCTCGGGATGAAACGCCAGCAAAAATTCGGCATATACCGCCAAGGTGTTTTCCAGCGTGCGTTTTTCCTCGGCGGTCATCGCCGCCATGCGCGCATCTGTTCGCGGATTATAGGACAGCCCCGACGTGTGGCACAGCAAATGCCGTATCGTCAACGGGCGGCGGGCAGGCTCACTGCCGACGACCGCTCCGTTGCCGTCGGTCAGCACAACTTCGCGATCGGCAAAGGCGGGGAGATACGTTTCCACCAAGTCGTCAAGCGAAAGCAATCCCCGCTCGACCAAGATCATGACCGCCACCGTCGTAACAGGCTTCGTCATAGACGCCATGCGAAACAGCGACCGTTCCGAAGCGCCGCCGAAATGAGCGCGGAACAGTTCTTCGTCTTCTTGCCACACGGCGAGCGACACACGATCCACCCGCGCGTCGGCAAGATCGTCCCGTACCCGTTCGGTAATACGTGAGTGCAACCGTGGCACATCTACCTTTTTCATACGCTTTACACCATTTCCACCAAGATTTCGTGAACGGCGTTATCCGCGAAGGCGGGAATGATAGTACCTTCCGTTGCCTTGCCGTCCACCGTCAGCCTCACGGTACGGCCGCCGCGGTTTTCGATGCGGATATTCAGCACACTGCCGCGATAGGGGCGCTGTGCTTCCACCGTATCCCACGATGCGGGCAGATTCGGGCGAATGGACAGGCCGTCAAATTCGCGGGTGATGCCCAGCACGCCTTCGTAATAGTCGCGCAAGCCCCACGCGGAAGAACCCGTCTGCCACGAGAAACCGACCACCATATCCTCGTTTTCGTGCTTGCCGAAGCAGTTGGTGAACACGTACGGTTCGGTGGTAGTCTTCTCACTGGGATTCGCCGCACCACCGGGGATCATTTTGAGAAGCGTACCCACCGCTTGCTCACCGCGACCGAGCTTGCAATCCGCCATCACCTTGAAAGCGCAGGCATGGTTGTAGATACCGCCGTTTTCGTACACACCGGGCGGCATCGCCGACATACGGCCCACCGCCGGATCGTACTTGCGGTACGGAGGCGCGCAGATCGGCACACCGCATTCCGTCTCCATGCCGTCCACCGCACGCAGGATGGCGGGCAGGCGATCGGCGGGAATGATGTCCGAAAGGATCGCCCACACCTGCGGGTTAACGTAGATATTGCCGCCGTTTTGGCTCGTCTTATCCCCCACCGTGCCGAACTTGCTGAACGCGCGGACATAGTAATCCCCGTTGAACGCCACCTCGTTGGTATGCACCGCCAATTTTTCGCGGAAATCTGCCAACAGATCGGCACGGGCATTGTCGCCTCTGCGGCGGGTAAGTTCGATCAACTGACCGAAGGAGAAGCAAATGAGCATCGCCATAAACACCGATTCTGCGGTGTCGTCGGGAATATTCAACGCATCGTTCCAGTCGGCGTGATGAATACGCGGCATACCGTGCGGGCCGTAATTATCCTCCCGCATAAACCAGTTCGCCGCCATCTGCAGATGCTCGTACACCGTGGCTTCCCCACCGTCGAAATACGGGATCACTTCATCACAGAAAGCGAGATCGCCGCTCTCTTTTATGTACTCGCATACCGCCATCACAAGCCACGTAGACGGGTCGGAATAGGTATCCGGCTCGCGCCAGCCGATCGCCCACGTGAGCAGCGAGTGTCCGTCGGCGCACTGGTTGGCGAGACAATCCGACACCGCTTTGCGTGCCAATTTTGTATCGTAGTTCAACATACCGAGCACGATCTGCGCGTTGTCGCGCACCGCTTGCTTGCCGAGCATACAGTAACTGACCTGCTTTTGCACCCAGAAGTTCATCAAATTGTTGATGCGTTCTTCGGGACACACGGTACGCAGATCGCCGAAATCGCGGATACCCTTTTCATACAATCCGTCGAATGCCGCTTCGGCCTTCGCGATCAGTTCGGCCTTACGGGCAACCGTGACAGCGGGATCAGACGGGGCAAAACCAAAGACGTAGTAGAGCGTCTTCTCCTCGCCCGCCGCCAGCGTCACCTTGTTTTGCAGAATGCCGCCGCGGGCGCGCACCGCCGCGTGGGTGCATTCGAGATCGCGGTTTTCTTGCAGAATGCGCGGCACGGCATAGCCGCCCGCCGTACCGAAGAAGTGCTCCAGCCGCCCTTCAAATGCCGCTACGGGTGCCGAGGACATCACGTAACCGCTGAAGATATCGTCCGGCATAAAGGGGCTGATGAGTTGGCAAAACAGCGTCTCGGTATCTTTGAGCCACATGGTCGCCCCCGTGTTCGCGGCATAGTAATACCGCGACTGGGTAAAGCCGTTCAAATTCAGTTGCGAGAACGCAAACGCGCTGATATCGCGCGGGCGGTCAGACTCGTTTTTGAGGGTGACCTGCCACACTTCCGCCAGCTCATCGGGAAGTACCGTCACACACTGCGAGGCGAAAATACCGCCGCGGCGGGAGGAAAAGCGGCTGAACGAAAGCCCGTGTTCACAGCAATAGTCCTCCACGGGACGGCAGGTGGGTGCGTAAGCAATGTTCCAGTAATCCCCCGTTTCATCGTCACGCAAATACACGCAGGACGGGGTGCCCGTATCGGTCAAAAACACCTTTTCGGACGTGTCGCGCAACAGCCACGACACCGAACCGCCGACGTGAGTGGTCATGGTGAGGAAGAAGCCCTTTTCGGTCTCGTTCCACATGTAGTTTTCCCACTTACGCCCCGTCTCGGCGGTGGTGGTATAAAAACTGCCTGTTTGTTTGTCAAAACGGTAATCCATCGTCATTCTCCTTTATATCGTCATTGTTTCGCCCGACTTTACGCAATACAGCCGCCCATCCGCATTAAACCACATGTCGGTGGCGGTGGGGTTGTGTACCATCGTGTCGTCGGCGGAAAATTCCAGTGCCTCCCACGCTTGCACGTAAGCGTAAATTTCGCCGTTGGTCGCATACCACGTGTCGTCACGGCCCGCCAACGTGTCGCACAGCGCTTCCATGTGTTCCCAATTGTTCTGATTATCGAACTCGTAGCTGTGTCCCCACAGATAGAACAGACGCGGCGGCATTCCCGCTTTATCTTCCAGCGCGAGGAACTTTTCCGCGTAGTCCGTCACGGCGGGGTTGTTGTGATGTGCCGTGGGCATCCACGCGTGCCAATCGCACGGCAGGTCGAAGCGGTCGTTATCCCCTGCCAGCGTGCGGGCGTAGGTAATGCCGAGCGCCGTGAGATACCCCTTCACGTCCTCATAGGTGTGATCGCCCGTAAAACGGGTGATACCCGAATCGGGGTACGCCATACCGCGCACGATGCGGCCGAACGTCTGCTCCAGTGCCACACGGCAGTTCAGCACGTCGCGAATGCCGTCGGCGGTGCTGATCACACCGGGGGCGCGGTGTAACTCACCGTGTATCGCCACCTCGTGCCCCAAAGCCACGATGTACTCCCGAATCTCTTCGGGTGACAGGCGACCGCTGTTGTTCCACAAGCCGCTGTTGATGTTGAAGGTACCTTTCAGCCCACGGTCTGCCAGCAGCTTTGCCAAGCGTTTATCCGCCGTCACACCGTCGTCGTAGCTGAAGGTGACCGCCTTCAGTTTACCGTCGGGAAAGCGTAAATACCGATATCGCATAGTATCCTCTCCTTTACAGCATGAGCGTTTCGCCCGATCTCACACAATAGACCGTGCCGTCCACGCTCATCCACACGTCGGTGGCGGTGGGGTTGTACACACGGCGATGGTCGGCCGAGTATTTCAAACTCTCCCACGCTTGCACGTAGTCGTATATCTCACCGTTGGTGGCGTACCACGTATCGTCGCGGCCGCCGATCTCCGCACACACGCGCTCGAGCACGTCCCAGTTCTGATCGTTCTCGAACTCATAACTGTGTCCCCACATGGAGAACAGACGGGGCTGCCGCACCGCGATATACAACTCGTCCTCTTTCAAAGCCACGAAGCGACGGACGTATTCCATCACGTCGGGGTTTTGCGATTTGACCGACGGCATCCATTGATACCAATCGGCGGGCAATTCAAAATCGAAATTGTCCCCGCCCGCCGTGCGGCAATAGTCGATATCCAGTGCACGAAGATACGCGCGTGCCGTTTCGTATTCACAGCCCACACCGAATTGCGTCGTGTCGGGATACGCCATGCCGCGGATCATACAGTCGAAGGTGTTTTCCAGCGCGATGCGGCAATCCAACACCTCGCGGATCCCTTCCGCAGGACGGATCATACCGAGCGCACGGTGATGTGCGCCGTGTACCGCCACTTCATGTCCCGCGTCCAGAATATAGGTCTGCACGTCCTTCGCCGTCATGTGTCCCGCCGTGCCGAGATTCACGTTACCGATATTGAACGTGCACTTCATCCCGTAACGGCCCAGCACTTCCGCCATACGCTTGTCGTGTACCGTACCGTCGTCGTAGGTGAGTGTCACCGCTTTAAACTTCCCTTCGGGAAAACGCAGAAACCGATATTTCATAAAAGGCACCTCCCATTATTCAAAGTATAGCACACCCTTTGGCGTTTGGCAACAAATTTTCCCAAATGTCGTTTCACTACATTGTTTATAATTGTTAAAAATAGGTTGCATTTATCCTAACTTTGTGATATACTACTACAGAGGTGATAAAAATGATGGTGAATACCGATTATTTAGTTCCTATGACTGAGGCAAATCAGAATTTCTCAAAAGTCGTTCGAACGGTTGACGAAAACGGTTTGGCTGTTATTCTGAAAAACAATAAGCCGCGATACGTTGTCGTTGATTTTGATGAATACGATACGATTGCCGCAACTATGCAAATGCGTAAAGCGATGATCGACGGGGCTGCTGAAAAACTCATCGGCGAAAATATGGAAGCGTTATTGGAGTTGGCTAAATAATGATACTCTTAACCGTAGAAGAAGTGATCGCACTTCACAATACACTGATCGAACGAACCGGCGGCAGTTGCGGTCTGCGTGACCGAAGTCTTTTAGAATCGGCGGTCTACAGCGCTATGTCCGCTTTCGGAGATAATGAGGCCTATCCGACTGTTGAAGAAAAAGCTGCCCGGCTTATGTTTTCTCTCACAAACAATCACGCATTTGTGGACGGCAATAAACGCATCGGCGTATTGACGATGTTAATGACCTTGCAACTGAATAACGTGAGGATCCATTACACCCAATCCGAACTTATCACCCTTGGCCTTTCGGTCGCAGACGGTAAAATCGAGTACAGCGAGATCCTCGCTTGGATAACGGAACACAAAACGTAATATTTCCACAAGCGTTATGCCCCGTCAAAAGTACAAAAAAGGCTGTCGCGTTAAGGTAAAAATCACCTTTAACGCGACAGCCCTTTTTATTATGTATTCTTAGTTCTCGCTGAAGATGACCGTGAGGTCGGGATGCAACTGCAGGATCGACGCGGGCACTGCGGGGGTGATGGGGCCGAACAGCGATCTTTCAAGGATCTCCTTCTTCTTCGCGCCGTTCGCAATGAGCAACACCTTTTTCGCCTGCATGATGGACATCATACCCATCGTGATGGCCGACGTCGGCACGTCTTCCTTCTTTTCGAAGAAGCGGGCGTTCGCTTCGATGGTGGAAGGGTCGAGTTGCACCTCGTGGGTTGCGGCGGTAAAGCAGTCGTCCGGCTCGTTGAAGCCGATGTGACCGTCCAGACCGATACCGAGCAGCTGCAGATCGATACCGCCGAGCGAACGGATCAGTTCGTCATACCGTGCGCCCTCTGCCGCGAGATCGTCCGCACAGCCGTTCGGCACGTGGGTCTTTTCGATATCGATGTTCACCTTCGAGAACAGATTGGTGTTCATAAAATAGCGATAGCTCTGATCGTTCGTGCCGTCCAACCCGACGTATTCGTCCAGGTTGACCGAGGTGACCGCCGAAAAATCCACGTCACCTGCCGCGCACTTTTCCGCCAGTTCGGCATACGCACCCAGCGGCGAAGAACCCGTCGCGAGGCCGAGCACGCAGTTGGGTTTGCTCACCACCACGGCGGCAATCAGGTTCGCCGCACGGCGGCTGAGCTGTTCATAGTTTTCTACAACGATATAGTTCATAGTATTTTCCTCACTTTCGTACGGTACTCTTTCAGTTTATCGCCTTTTTACGACGTTGTCAACGCTTTTAACTATACTTTCCTCAGGGAAAACGCCGCGCAGTGCCGTCAGCGGGTACACGCTGGTATTTTTACCGATGACGGTGCCGGGATTGAGCACGCATCCGCACCCGACGTCCGCACCGTCTGCCAGAATGCCGCCGATCTTGCGAAGACCCGTTTCGTAGTCCTCGTCCCCGTGGATCACCACGGCTTTGCCGTCGGACTTCAGGTTGGAACAGATCGACCCCGCACCCATGTGTGCGTGATTGCCGAGCACCGAATCCCCCACGTAATTGTAATGCGGTACCTGCACCGTATCGAGCAACACGCAGTTTTTCAGTTCGCTGGAATTGCCGATCACGCAGTTTTCACCCGTGATGACGTTGCCGCGCAAGAACGCACCGGGACGCACTTCCGTACCCGCACCGATCACGGCGGGCGCTTCAATGGTGGCGGTCGGGTAGATCTTCACGCCCTCGCCCACCAACACACCTTCCGCATAGAACGTGTAACCGGGGATCCCGTCGCGCAACAGCACGGCAATGTGCTCTTTGATCTTCGGCAACATCTCCCACGGGTATTCCGCCGCAGAAAACAGATCTTTAAGATACGGAGTTTTGCAATCAAACAGTTCGGCAGTCTTGACCTTTTTACTCAACGCCGTGACCCTCCTTCAAAATAACTTCCACGATACTCGCGGCATATTCCTTACACAGTTCTTCGCTTTCGCTTTCGATCATCACACGGATCACCGGCTCGGTGCCGCTCTGACGAAGCAGTGCGCGACCGTTGCCCGCAATTCTTTCTTCCACGACCTTCAACTGCGCCTTTACCTTTTCATCGGCCAACACCGCCGCCTTATCCTTCACGCGGACGTTCTGCATATACTGCGGATACAGCGTGACCGGTTCGGCCAGTTCTTGAAGCGTCTGCTTAGAATCACAGATCTCCTCCATCATCATAATGGCGGTCAGCAGACCGTCGCCCGTGGTGGCGTATTTCTTCAAAATGATATGACCCGACTGCTCACCGCCGAGCGCATAATTCTTCTCCTGCATACATTCGTATACGAAGCGGTCGCCCACTGCGGTCTGCTCACAGCGCATACCCGCTCGCTCAAGCGACGCTACGAAACCGCTGTTGGACATCACGGTAGCCACCACCGTGTCCCCCGTCAGCATACCGCGGTTTTTCAAGCGGCGGCCCAAAATATACATCATCGCGTCACCGTCTACCACGTTGCCGTCACCGTCCACCGCAATACAGCGGTCACAGTCGCCGTCGAACGCAAAACCGACGTCCAAATGCTGTTCCCGCACCACGCGGCAGAGGTTCTCGATATGGGTGGAACCGACGCCCTCGTTCACGTTCAGGCCGTTCGGCTGATCGCCGACCACCACCGTCTGTGCACCGAGCGCACCGAACACCGCACGGGCGATCATCCACGAAGCACCGTTGGCACAATCGAGACCCACCCGCAGATGTTTATAGGAATTGGACGCGAGCGAAATGAGGTAGCCGACGTAGCGATTACGGCCTGCGGCGTGATCCACAATACAGCCGATATGCTCACGGATGGCAAACGGCAGATCGTCACCGCTGATGCCGAGCGCACGCAGATCGCCGTCCAAATACGTCTCGATCAATGCCGTGGTGGCATCGTCCAACTTTTCGCCGTAGCGATTGATGACCTTAATGCCGTTATCGTAAAACGGATTGTGCGACGCGGTGATCATGATACCGCAGTCAAACTCCTCCTGACGGGTAACGTACGATACACTGGGCGTGGTGGTCACGTGGAGCATATACGCGTCCGCACCCGAGGCGGTGATACCCGCCGCAATGGAGTACTCCAGCATATAACTCGAACGGCGGGTGTCCTTGCCGATGACGATGCGCGGGCGATATCCCGGCTTGTCACAGCCCGACAGCGCATTCCCGTAGTACCAACCGAGGAACCGCCCCACCTTGTACGCCTGCACCGATGTCAAGTTGACATTCGCCTCACCGCGGAAACCGTCCGTGCCGAAATAGTGGTTGTGGCCGCTCTTCGCAGGGCACAACTCCACCGTATCCCGCATCAACTCATCCGCCGACACGTGAAACAGATCGCAGAGTTGCAACACCTTGTCGATCTGCGGCAATGCCTGATCCATTTCCCATTTGGAGACCGCCTGACGCGACACTTCCATCTTCTCCGCCAACTGCTCTTGCGAAATATCCGCCGCCGTGCGGAGCTTGGTTATCTTCTCACCGATCGTCATCGTGGTATAACACCGCTTTCTTAAATTATAGTTGTTTTTTATCACCTTGCCTATCATAACAGAGTTAACTTAAAAAGGCAAGCAACTATTCTTGGAACTTTTTGCAACTTGTAGTTGCGGATTTGTGCATTTTTACCCGATTTCGGAAAACACGCACTGCCAACGCGCTGTTTTTCGCAAATATCGGTTGCGCTCTCCCTAATAGTATGCTGTAAAACTGCCGTTTTATGTCTTTTTGTACCGTACGTTTCGTGTTATACGATGCCATACCGCAAAAAGAACCCCGCCTTTCTCCAGCGAGAAAGACGGGGGCGTAATTTTTGTGACCATTATGTATCCAAGCTGATCCACATCGCGGGACGCACACCGATGGTAACACTCTCCATACTCGCACCGTAAGCGCCTGCGCGTCCATCGTAATCAACGAACCGCGCATGGGCTTCGCCGTCCGCTACCACGCGACTCCACCAACGACACACCCCGTTTTTGTCGATGATCTTCGTGTTTTGAAGCACGTGATTTGTGCCGACGCCCACACTGATATTCAACGGACTCATGTATTGACTCACCTCTGCATTGGAGAGCAAAAACGCTTCCAGTACGCTCCGTTGTTCCCGTGCGGTGAACGCCGCTTCGACAAACGTGTGGTTCGTCCAATATTTGATAGATGAGTCTTCCCACCGCGTATAGTAGCCCGATTCATTATACGGCTGACAATCCAACACGTAATTGCTGACGACCAATACGCGATTTTTCTCTTTCGCCAACACGGTCCACTCGATCGGCTCCGTACCGTTTTCAAGCACACCGTCCTGCTCGTAACGACCGTAAATAACGCGGTCACCCACTTCGGAATGCTTAACGATGTCGTAGGCTGCTTCTCCGTAACGCGACTTCTGTTGTTGCGGTATTGCCACAAAGAATATGACTAACAAGATAACCGACACCGCCGCCGCAAGAATACCGCTCAATGCCGCGATCCGCTTCCTTTTCGCGCGCCGTGCCGCCTGTTGCGCCTGCTTTCGCTTTTTTTGTTCATGAAATTCTTGAATGCGGTTACGACACAGTTGCGCGCGTACACACGCATCATTCCAATCATCAAGAGATTCAAACAGGGCAAGTGCCTGTTCCACCTCACCGACCGTGTTTCCTTCTGCCAAGCCGCACGCGTTACGGTACACGTTGGCAGCGCATAACTCGTCTTCCGCAACCGAGGTCATGGCGTACGATCCGTTGCCGCACGCGTGGCACATCGTCTCGTCCGCACGGTTCACCGCTCCGCACGCACATTGCCAGATGTCCCCGTACACCTGTATGACGTATTCGCATTGCGCACCGAACGAAAAGAGAAATTCCTCGTAGGCTTCATTTCGTGTAAACAGACTTGCCAGCGGCGCTTGCGGTGGCAACAGCAGCGCAGCACTTTCGCTGTGCCACGCACTATTGTCTTCAAAGATCACCTCGCGCACGGAAGCCGAAAACGAACGTGCCGTGGGATCGCCCACCGCCAACGGCTCTTTTGCCCCAAAGAAGCCGTCCCGTCCCACCAAAAAATCCAGATATTGGTGGGTAATGGTCTCGCCCGTAGGTTTTCCCGCAACGTCGTACAATTCCACGGCTACCGTTATCGCTTTTACACGTCGGTCACCGATGTTCTGCCATTTGAGCAAAGCCGAAATACCGCCGGTCAACGTATCTTTCAGCAACGCACCCGCACTCAATATCACGGGACTTCCCGCAGTATACATCATTCCGTCCAACGTGTATACCTTTACATACCGTTCCGCCATGATATCCTCCTTATTACAATTCGGGCAGGTCGTCGTCACTGCCTCCGTAATGCGGCGTATATCCGCCGCCGGCATACGGATCTGTCGGATAGTTTGCTGCTGCGGTGTTCGGCAGGGCATTTTGCGGTTTCTTACCGTAGGCTTTGGCGATAATCTCAGAGTTATCCACCAACTCGCCGAATGCATATAGGAAAGCAGAGGACAACCATCCCAATAAAACGCCGATACCTATAATGAGCAATCCGATTAAACTTAACCCAACTGCACCGTCACCACCCGCTCGCGCAAATGTAACGAGTCCCACGATACCGTACAACACAATTTGAATCCAACAAACAACCTGCGCTATTGCTTTGATCTTTCTTCCGATGTGAGTGAACATAATAAAACCTCCTAAAAATAAAAAAATGCGTCAACCGAAGTCAACGCATCGAAAAACGCAGACCCCGATTGTCGCCAAACAAATTACAAACGGAACGGGATCTACCATCCACGGGTATTCCACTCGCGGGCTCTGCATTTTTGCCGAATCCATACGAGTAAAATACCCGAAAAAAGGTATATCATTCCCCGAAGAAAATAATATCCCGTAATCCGCTTATGTAATTTGTTTGGCAAGTATCAGTATATCATCCTTTTCGACATAATGCAAGAGTTTTTCACTTAGGGCAGAGCCAAAGCCCCGCCTGTCCGTCCAAATTCGCGCGCATTTTCGCGGGCGGCAGATTGCCGCCCCTACCGTGTGAACCGTATTGTGCGCTCGGTCGTAGAGAATGTCCGTTTGCGGTGCCCGAAACAGTATTGCTTCGCTATCGCTCGCACTG
>CAZESL010000064.1:0-12944 GCA_964515215.1 uncultured Eubacteriales bacterium | reverse complement strand
AACTTACCAACCAAGAGTACGATAGTTCTACCAAGCATAAGTTAGATCCGTTACCTGTAAATTAATCTGCAAACAAAACAAATCAGGAGGTGAATCTATGAGAGTTGTAATTTACGCAAGATATTCAAGCCACAGTCAGACGGAGCAATCTATCGAAGGTCAGTTACAGGTCTGCTATGAATATGCCAAGAATAACGGTTATACGGTGCTTGGCGAATATATCGACCGTGCACAAAGCGGCACAACGGACAACCGTGCTGAATTTCAGCGCATGATTGCTGACAGCAGTAAACACACGTTTGACGGTGTGCTTGTTTATCAGCTTGACCGATTCGCCCGTAACCGTTATGACAGTGCTGTAAACAAATCCATACTGAAAAAGAACGGCGTTCGTGTTCTCTCTGCAAGGGAAAACATTACCGATGATGCAAGCGGTATTCTTGTAGAGGGTGTATTGGAAAGTATGGCTGAATATTTCTCTGCTGAGCTTTCTCAAAAGATTCGCCGTGGTATGGATATCAATGCCGAAAAGTGTTTGAGCAACGGTAGTAATCCGGGTCTCGGTTATACTGTGGACAAGGATCGCAGATTCCATATCAATCCCGAAACTGCTCCGATTGTTCGTGAGATATTTGAACAGTACGCAAGCGGCAAAACTGTTACCGAGATCATCACAGATCTAAACACAAGGCAGATCAAAACTTCTCTCGGTAAGGCTTTCAATAAGAACAGCCTGCACCGCCTTTTGAGGAACAAACGGTATATCGGATATTACATTTACAAAGATACAGAGACTCCAGGTGGTATGCCCCGTATCATTGACGATGAACTCTTTGAACGGGTACAGCGTATGCTTGACCGCAACAAGAAAGCCCCTGCTCGTTCCCGTGGCAAAGAGGAATATCTGCTCACCACCAAGCTGTTCTGTGGCTATTGCAAAGAAATGATGATCGGCTATGGCGGCACCGGCAAGTCCGGTAAGGCGTATCACTACTATGCTTGCAAAAACGCAAAGAAAAAGCTGTGTCACAAAAAGGTTGTCAGCAAAGAGCTTATTGAAGATCGTATTGTTAATTCGTGCCACAAGATGCTCACCGACAGCAACATAAAAAGAATTGCCACCGAGGTTGCCAAGGTCTGCAAAGCAGATATGGACACGGCGACAATTAAAAGAATCAAATCCGCTATTAAAGAGATTGATGTTGCCATCGAAAACCTCTGGAAGGCGTTGGAGAGCGGTCAGTCAGTCGATATGATAACCGAGCGTATCAACAAGCGTCAGCAGGAAAAGAAGTCTCTGGAAGAACAGCTCGCCTTGGAGATCAGCAAGCAGTTTATTCTCAGTGAGCAGGATGTTACTGACTTCTTGTACAAGCTAAAGAACGGCAGTCTCAATAACATACACAGACGGCGCAGCTTAATAAATATCTTCGTTGGTGCCATCTATCTCTTTGATGATAAATTCAGAATCATACTTAACGGTAGTGAAAAGCCGATTGAAATCGTTGATGTGCTTGTCGACGAAGTAAACGACTATTTTGATGGCTTAAATCAAGCAAAATCGGAGTGTTCACACTTGGTTGCGGACGCTCCACCAAAAGAAAGAAGCGCCTAAAAGGCGCTTCTTTCTTTTGGCAGGGGGGAATCGAACCACGAAAGGGAGCGAAGCCTCGTGAAGCGAGGTGAGCGACAAAGCGACAGTCCGGTGGACTGTTGCGCCTTTCGTCCAACCGAGCGAAGCGAGGGCGAACAAGCGACGATAACTTCTTCCCCACAGAGGGGCAACCTTTCTCACCTTCCTCTCCCCCCGGCTCCACCATTCATTCCCACGGAAAATGGGAAATTATGAAAAGCGCTGTATAGGAAAACGTTGGTTCCTATACAGCGCTTTGTTTGTGATACTCAGGATTGGCTATTGGGGTATAAAATAGGGTGGAATATAAAATTAGTCCCTTGTTTATTCCCCAAACTGTTCTTTGATACGCTCGTTCACACGCGCATCCATCCCATTGGGAAGCAAGATCAAATCTTCTTCTCGTATACTTATTTCGGCAATATCCGCTTTTTCGCCGTATTGCGGAAAGCAAACGTCCCATTTGCCGTCTATACATTCTTCAAGCCAAATGACACCTTGCATTCCTTTGTGAACGCCATGCATGGCATAGGTATCTTTTTCAACCGTCACTTCGACACAATCAAGATATTTCATACTCATTTTCCTCCATACGGCGTATTTAGTGTAATTTGACCGTTTGGTCGTACCATCCATCCCGTGACGAACGAGATCGTACCGCCATCCGTTCGATTAGGAATTTCAATACGTATGCTGATTCGTTGACCTTGTTCGTCCAAGCGCCCTAGTTCATACTCACCTTTAATGTACTGCTCTAACCCTTGTTTTTCAACCTCATTCTTCAACCATGTTGAATCGGAAACGGTATAACCCCAACTTTTTAGCATATATCCCTTACCGTGCTTATAGAAATTCTTCGGATCAAACAAATATGGGTCGAACTTGCTATAAGGTGCAGTAGAAGTAGATTTTTCGATCACTTCATTATACAAAATAGGGGTTGTTTTACAATGACAAAAAGCATGTTGTGGTAGTTTTGGCTTTTTGCTTTTTTGAAACCAACATTCATCTAACTTCAAGCAGGTATCACAATGACTTATACCCTGCACAACGTGCTTCCAGCACACCCAACTCCCCTCATTTAAATCTGTTCCCATGCGAAAGGATGCCAAAAAATCGTGTTCCTGTTTGTTCAATAAACATTCTCCCCTTTTTGAATTAGAACATATGTTCTTGTTTTAATTATATCCCATCTTTTCTCATTTGTCAAGAGGTTCGACAAGAATCCACAACAGCTTACCTCGGAAAAATTATTCATTGTTTGACATTCCTTACCAAAACCGCTATTACCCCCGTCCTCCCCTCTCTCGTCATTTTTCCTTTTCCGCGATAATGGATGGTTGCGCCCCGGCTCCACCAAACAAGTTAAAGGCGAACCCATTTCCTTATGGGAGATGGATTCGCCTTTTTCGTTATATGGTATGACTTCTGTCGATTACTCTCCGAATTTTTCTGCCGCCGACCGCAGCATCTGCCGTATCGGCAGGTCGTACGGACAGCGGGTAGAACGGCACCGCCTACGGGATCGCGGTACGCAAGTGCTTGTAACACGCGATACCCTCGCGCACGTCTGCCAGTTGTTTTTCCGACAGATGCAGGATCTCGCCGCTCAGATGGATACGCAGTAACATCGCGTTGATCATATTGAATATACATTCAAAAGACGATTAAACTTTCGTACGTTTTTCGAAATGTCTTATCAGCGTTCCTTCTTGATCCTCCGACGCGGCCAAAGTTTGGATATGTAAATAACTCAACCCGTACGGTGCCTCTGCTTTCAACACAACTTCCGTTTCGCTGTCGCCGATGGCAACAACGGCTTTCATAGTATTTACGTCGTACGTTACGGTGACCGTTTGCCAACCACACGTCTGCGTAACGTCAAAAACAAACGGCGCCTCGTTACAGACCGTTTCGTCTGCGGGGTTGTACCAACGATCGGTAAGCGAAATGCGAACACCGCTGTGCAACACACGCAGTTCCACGGTAACACAACCTGTTAATGATGCCGGGAAATTCCACACAACGCCTTGTCTGCGGTAAACTAAGCGGTCGTCCTCCACACGGCATATTTGGAGCACCTCTTTGACGGTGTCATCCGGATCGGGCACCAGCACGGCACCGTTTGTACGGTTGTATGCACAATGCCCCGAAAAACCGCGACAACCGCCGAGAATGCTTTTCACGTACATCTGTGTAGATACGTTTTGTAAGCCGTACCGAAAGTTTTCGCTGCGATCCGTCTCATACAGCCAATCGATGTCTAAGATAACAACCTTTCGGCTGGCGGTATTTTGACCGAAATGGATAAGCAACTTATTGAAGGGAAGTTCTGCGATCTGTCCTTGATGAATACTCTTATCCAAAGAATCCAACCCGCCGATGGAACGGAAATCGGCATTATTGCGAATGGTATTTAAAAACACCTCACGAAATCCCTGCCACGTTTGCATATCGTCAGTGGATATTGCCAGATGGTTAGCATCGCGATTGGTAAACACATCCTCCCATTTCCCCGTAATTTCATCGTTATTCAGCGGCGGAAAAACCTCACACGGGTCTAACTCAGGCATAGGTTGTGTGTTACACCAAAAGAAAACAATGCGTCCGTCGTTTAATTTTTGCAATATCGGCATCGTTATCGTGCCGTGAAACGGCGAGGGAACGGGACCGTCCCATGTTTCTCCTTTGTCCGCCGAACGATACATATAATGATAATCCTGTGAAGTCCTGACGATCATCACAAACTCACCCGTCGAAAGTTCAGCAATAGTCGGCTCGCTGGTATACTGCTGCCAACGCGGATGCTTGTGCGGCAAATTCGGTTGGTGTTTCGGTGCAGAAGGCTCAAGAATCACCTCAGTCCACGTTTCGCCGTCATCATCCGAATAAAACACAACGGCAAACTTATCCGAAAAATCGGGCAAGCGGTACTCACCGAGAATAAACCAACGGTCGCAACTTTCATAATATACAGGCACCTTCAAAATGTGTACGAATTTGTCCGAGAGCCGAACCAGTTTTTTCGAAGCGCTGTCAAATCCCTCGTCACTAATTACCGCCCATGTTCCTGTGCGGTCGATCTCTGCATCCCAATCCGGTCGATATTCATGCGGATACGTAGAAATACACCGATCGGTTTTGGGATTGAGTCCTGCTGCACCGATGGCTCCATCCGGCATGCGATGCATTTTCCAGGTCAGACCGCAATCCGTAGAAGCGATGTACACCGGTGTCCCAATATCATCAAAACGCTGCTTGTCAACAGCACCGTAAATACGAATTTCCCCATCTTTGGTAACACACATGTTTCTGCAAGCATCACTCGGCGGTACACACACCACTTGCGGTGCATATATACGTTGAAGGAAAAACTTCTCTTCTTCTGTTAAACGGTTTTTCATATTCTCTACCCAGTAATTCACACATGTTCAACTCCTTTTATGTCTCTGAATATTTTTTCTGGATCTCCTTACGGTATTGCTTAGGGGTTGTGCCCGTTTCTTTTTTAAAGATCTTGCTAAAATACTGTTGACACCCGAAACCGCAATTCTCGGCAATGACGCTAAGAGGTATTGCGGAATTCCACAGTTGCCTTTTCGCTTCGGATATGCGGCAGTGAATCAAATACCGATGCGGAGACATCCCGCAGGCAGCGGTAAAGGTATTGTGAAAATACGTGCGGCTTAAATTGACCGCATCGGCAATGTCGATCAACGTGATCGGATCGGCAAATTTATCTTCAATGAACCGTTTCGCCCGCGCGACGATCTCGTAGCACCCTCCGCTTTGAGGCTGAGGAATTCCCGAATCGACGAGCACAAGATTCAAAAAAGACAAGAGCTGACTTTGCAGCAACAATTCATTTTCCCCGCTTTCATTCAACAGGATAATTTTATCCAATTTTTCCATTATGCGTTCAGGGTGGCTACTGCTAAAATAGGCAGGCGCGATCAACAATTTTTCTGCGATCTCATTCTCTGCTGAAAACTTTAAATACATGGTTTTAAAGTGGTAGTGACTGTATACCACCTGTCCGGGATAAGCAATGCGGATGTAATACTTTTTGATGGCATGCTCCGTATCATCTGCAAACGTGGATGATCCATCCTCAAGAAAAAACTCGATCTCAAATTTCGTTACCGTTCGTTTGGACGAAACAAGCATGTCGCCGTTTTCTCTGCTGTCATAGTATCCACAGATAATGTCGTGCGGGAGCGTAAGCAAGCCGAATCACCTCACAGTAAAAAAGTATAAAAACAAAGTAACATTATCTCTTTAAAACAAACTTATTTGCAATTATAATACAATAAAAAATGATATTTGTAAAGAGTGGTCGTATGAAAAAGGTTGCAATATACGAAAGCAAAATCGTTATCCCTACCTATCCGCAGCCTGCTGCCGAAGAATTGCCGATGTTTGCGGAAAACCGCGTGCATCAACGCACAAGCGGAAGGCCCTATCCGAACAAAGTGGTTATGCAAGTGGATCGCACCCACAAAGAGAATCGGGAATACACTCTCGTTACGCTGGAAAACGAATATGTAAAAATTGAGATTCTACCCGAAATCGGCGGTAGAATTTATTCGGCGTACGACAAAACAACGGGATACGATTATTTCTACAAACAGCACGTTATCAAACCGGCTCTCATCGGAGTGTTGGGCTCTTGGATCTCAGGTGGAGTCGAGTTTAATTGGCCGTTCCATCACAGAGCCTCCGGGTTTATGCCGTGTGACTTTGTGATAGAAGAATTGGCAGACGGCAGTGCAACTTGCCATTTGTCCGAACACGATCCGATCGATCGCATGAAAGGTATGGTAAGCGTTATTTTGCGACCCGACGAAACTTCTTTTGAAACACGAATGCGTCTATATAACAGAACGGCTCATGAAAAGTCCTTTCTCTGGTGGGAAAACGCCGCTGTACCGGTAAACGAAGACTATCAGATCTTCTTTCCCGCAGACGTTTCTTATGTGAATTTCCATTATCTGAGATCCAGAACAACGTATCCCATTGCCGGCAACGGCGTATTTAACGGCATTCCCATGGATGCCGACCGCGACATCTCCCGGCACAAAAACACAAGGCAGGCGACCTCGTATTTTGCCTGTGCTTCGGACTATGACTTCTTTGGCGGCTACGACCACGGCAAGGAATGCGGTGTGGTACACATTGGCGACCACCATATTTCACCCGGTAAAAAGATGTTTACGTGGGCGTATGGCCAGCTTTCTAAATCGTGGGAAAACGCTCTTACGGACACCGACGGAGAATACGCCGAGCTCATGGCAGGCTCATATTCCGATAATCAACCGAATTTCTCCTGGTTGGCACCGTATGAAACAAAGGTGTTTTCACAGCATTGGTATCCCATTTCCAAAATTGGTACTCCCACTTTTGCGAACCTCAATTGCGCCTTCCGATTGGACAGGGAAAACCATTCCCTCACAGTGCAATCCACCAAAGTGTATCACGAAACAACGATTCGCATAGGCGATGATAAAAACGTGCATTTTGAAACGGTTTGCGACCTGATTCCAAACGAAGCACGCGCATTTGAGATCAAAGATCTGCCGCAGTATGTAACGGTTGAGATCGTGGCTGACGGCGAAACTATAGCGGTGTATACGGAAAAGAAATTTGATACATTCAATATGCCCGAGGTTATTACCGATATGCCGTCTGCTGCCGATATGAACGATGCGGACGAGTTGTATTTGGCGGGTGTTCACGTGGATCAATACCGTGATCCTCATACGTATCCCGACAGTTTCTGGAAAGAGGCATTGAAGCGGAAGGTCAATCACATACCGTCGCTGATCGCTATGGCGAAATATGCCTTGAATCGGTACGATCTCGACACGGCCGAAAACTACATTCAAAAAGCCATAGCCGCCATTACCGTCTATAACGAGCGCGTACAAAGCGGCGATGTGTATTACACCTATGGCCGTATCCTTGAGACCAAGGGTGATGTCGACAGGGCGTACAACTTTTACTACAAGGCCTATTGGGCAGCAGACAGCGTAGCAAAAGCCATGACGCGCATTGCCTTGATCGATGTCCGACGGCACGATTATAAAGAAGCGATCCTTCACGCGGAAAACGCACTGGATTACGGTCGAAATAACAATCTTGCGGTATCGGCATTGGTCATTGCTTTGCGCGAATGCGGCAATGCCGACCGCGCTGATACTGTTTTAAAAGAGCAACTGAGGCGAGATCCTCTTGACCATTTTGCACGCTATCTGAACGGAGATGAAGACTTCTACCGCGTAATGGATTCCGATGCTGTTCAAACCTGTTTGGATATTGCGTTTGATTTGTCGGCGATGGGTAGATACGACGATATCAAAACACTGCTTTTAGGTCTCGAAAGCGAACGTCCCGATTGCCGAAATAAACCGCTGTATTATGCTTTGGGATATTATGCGGATACGCAATATTATTCTGTTGCGGAAAAAGCGGAACTTGGAAACTGCTATCCGGTAAGATATGAAGAAATCGCCGTTTTGCAGAGCGCCGTCGCCAAGGTCGATAGCGGTGACGCCAAAATGCTGTTAGGGTGTTTGTATTACAACAAACGGCAGTATGAAAAGGCCGCTTCTTTGTGGGAAGAATGTGAGGATCCTATCGCAAGACGCAATCTTGCGGTGGCCTATTTCAGCCACTTAGGCAAAACAGAAGATGCTCTTTCCGTTATGAAGTCATTGGTTAAAGAGTATCCCGACGATCAAGAACTGCTGTATGAAACGGTTTGCCTTATGGACAAAACGGGCATAGACCCAAAAGAGAAAATTGTTTTGATCACCTCACGCAAAGTAACCCGTGACGATATTTTGACCGAACTTGCCAAAGCATATAATCAAGCATTTATGCCGGACGAAGCACTCGAAACTCTGATGTCACATGATTTCGTTCCTTGCGAAGGAGGCGAACACGCGATTGCCGATCAATATATGTTCGCGTACCTTGTCAAAGGCAAAAACGAATTTGACTGCGGTCATTATGAAATCGCGATCCGCCATTTCCGCGAGGGACAGGTGTTACCGCAATCGTTAGGGGCAGGAATCTGGAACCATTGCAAGTTGATCCCGCTCAAATTCTATGAGGCCTTGTGTTTGGAACATATCGGCGAAAAAGCAAAGGCCGATGAGATATTCCGCTATATTGCGACTACGGAAATTGAATATTTCAGCAATATGCATTTGAAAGAATTGCCGTATTTCCAAGCGCTTTCGTTTGATCACTTGGGCGAAAAATTGAAAGGTCAGCATTTGATCACCAAATATTTACGAGAATGGAAACAGATAAAGGACATAAAGGATAACGGGTACTTCGGGACTACGCCCTTCTTTATTCCGTTTGTTGACTCGCCGCAAAAACTCCGCATGGCACAGTATTGGTATCTTATGGGGTTGTGCGAGGAGTATATGGGAAATCGTGAGCGAGCACGAGAAATGCTCGCACAAAGTGTTGCGCTGAACAACGACAATATGTCGGCGAACTTTTTTAGCAGATATCTTTAAGTAGGAGGCTTCGCTATGGAAAGATTGCGTAAAATCGGAACGATAAAACCGATTCATTCAAAAGATATCCAAGACTCCCGACTCGGTCTCGGCATGGAGAAATTGGACAGAGATGCCTTTGAACCGGAAAAGGTATACGATAAGGTGGCGGCGCTGGGTGTGAAATGGATTCGCCTGCAATCCGGTTGGCAGAAAACCGAAAAACTGGAAGGGGTTTATGATTTCGCTTGGCTCGACAGTCAGGTGGATAACCTTTTGGCGCGCGGTCTAAAACCGTGGCTGTGCCTCTGTTACGGTAATGTGCTGTATGACGATCTCGCGAAAGAGTATGTCGGGGCAGTGGGGTGTCCACCCATCCGAAGTGAACGGGCGCACGAAGCATGGCTCAAATACGTCCACGCTACCGCCGCACATTTTACGGGACGAATCGACTATTATGAGGTGTGGAACGAACCGGAAGGAAGTTGGACGTGGCGCCCCACACCTAATGCGAAAGAATATACCCAATTTTGTATCGATACGGCAGGTGCCGTAAAGACGGCAGATAAAAATGCTCATATCATCACGGGTTCACACTACGACGACACCCTGCAATTCTTTAACGAAGAATTCAGCCACGGGATTCTTTCGGTTGCCGATGCGATTTCGTACCATTCCTACACCTATGACGAAAGTTTGTCCATGCAACGGGCGGCGGCTCTGCGGGCTCTTTTGAAGTTTTACGGCAGTACGGCGGAAGTCATACAAGGAGAATCGGGATCGCAGTCGCAAAGCGGCGGTAACGGGGCTTTGTGGTGGATACGAACAGACCAAGATACGCAGACAAAACAGTTGCTTCGTCACACGGTAGCTGATCTTTTAATGAACGTGAAATTCACATCGGTATTCTCTTGTGTGGATATGGCGGAAAATCTGGACGCTAAAGAGGGCGAGCCGATTACGACCTGCGGCTATTTTGGCCTGCTCGGTGCAGATTTTGACAAAAAGACCGGTACGCTGATTGGTGACTATTACGAAAAGCCGTCTTATTATGCTTTTCAAAATGTATGCGCCGTGTTCCGTGACGATATCGAGGCGGTAACGATTCCCGTAATCTTCACACCTGAAAAGTCACAGCGGATCCACGGTATGGATTGCCTCACAAAAGATCTGACCTACGGTGGGTTCGAGCGGTCGAACGGTGCCAAAGCGTTTGTTTATTGGAACATGACCGATCTCTTGACGGTAAAGGGATACGAGGGTTCGGTTACATTTGAAGTATCGGGGGTCGTGGGTGAACCCCAGCTCATCGATCCGATGGACGGCAGTATGTATGCCCTGTCGAAGGATATTTTGACCCGGACAGAAAACAATTTGTACCACTTCAAAAATCTGCCGATCAAGGATTATCCGTTAATTATCACGTTTGGTGATTTTACGTAGAAGGAGAAAACGAAATGGAACAATTAGTTATGCAGGCGAGTGCCCCGTATAAACCGATGACGCGCCGCTTGCCCGCGGGATATCGGTTTGTGCTTTTTGATGAGAGCGAACGGGATATTGCCGATTGGAAAGCGATCATGATGGATCCCCCTGCACCGCAGGACGGTGCGGATTCCTGCTATCGTCTTATGATCGACACGTACGAGGACATCGACAAGAAAAGCGACGTGCATTTCATCGAAAACGCACAGGGGGAACGCGTAGCCACCGTCACCACCATAACCCACCGTGATCGTTCGGGTTACGTTCACATGGTAAAGGCAAAACAGTCGGAACGCGGAAAGGGACTGGGGCAGGCTATGGCACAATACGTTCTGCGTATTTTTGAACAACGCGGGATCGACACCATTGTTCTCACCACCGACGATTTTCGCCTGCCCGCCATAAAAACGTATCTGGACGCGGGCTTTTTGCCGGTCGTGCACGGCACCAAAGACAGTGAGATCAACAAGCGGTGGGATGCCGTGCTTCAAAACCTGAACTACCCGTGTGTAGAACGTATCGAAAGTGAGTGTGGACATTGAACAGCATAACTTTCCGACCGAACGGCAAAAACCGCACACCCGACGTGGTAAAAGCGCTTTTACACGCCCCCGATAATACGGTCGTTCGGTTTGAAGAAGGGGTGTATGATTTTTACCGCGAAGGCACCTACAACGGCTACTTTTTCCCGGGCTGTAACCGCAGCGGTGAGAAGCAGGTCGTATTCCCCCTCTTAAACCTCAACAACATAACGATTGAAGGAAACGGTGCCGACTTTGTATTTCACGACCGTGTGTTTCCGTTTATTCTTCAAAACTGCACCAACGTCACTCTGCGTGATTTTTCGGTCGACTTTTCCTTTCCGCGTTGCCTGGAAGCGGTTGTCACCCGCATGGACAACAATGGATTTGCACTGAAGATCACCAACGGTGCCTACAGTGTGGGTAAACAAGGAAACCTGCTGATACAGGCAGGCGCGGAGACGTTCTCTTCCTCCGAACGGCGATTTTTCTTGGAACAACGGGATTGGCACTGTTTTATATCGGTAGGTAACATCTACTATGAAAACGTAGACCTGCCCGCCGACGTGATCTATTGCTCGGCGGAGGAACAGGGCGACGAGGTGTATTTTCGATATACCGACGACACCGCAAAAGCCCGATTCACCTTGAACAAGCGATTGATGCTGAGTTATGATGAAATGCGGGAAAACGACGTGATCTTTATGGAACGCTGTAAAGATACGGTACTGCAAAACGTCCGCATCCTGCACGGTGCGGGCATGGGTGTGGTCGGGCAGTGCTGTGAAAATCTGCATTTGGATCACTACGTTGTCGACCCCGATGACGACGGGCTGTACTCTACCACCGCCGACGCGATATTGCTCACCAATTTCAGCGGGAAAGTGGTTATCGAAAATTCGCGCGTAGACCGTTCGATCGACGATGCGATCAGCATACACGGTTTCTATACGCGTGTAGAGCGCATCACCGACCGCAACAAAGCCGTCGTGCGGTTGGTGCATCCGTCACAGGCAGGAACGAACATCTATTTTGAGGGGGACACCGTAAAGATCTCCGACGGCGAAACGATGAACGAACACGGCCGGCTTACGGTGAAGCGTTCCTGCATACGTGAATTTCCCGAACAGATCCTGTTGGAATTCCGCGAAGATATCGACGGAAAACTCAACGTCGGTGATTTTTTGGAAAATGACCGACGGACGCCCGAAGTGGAGATCCGTAACAACGTATTTATGAATTTCCCCGCTATCCGCTTGTCTTCCGCGCAGAAAACGGTATTTGAAAACAACGTCATAAAAAACTGCACGGCATTGGACGTGAACGATCTGATGCGCTATTGGTCGGTTTCGGGTTGCGTAAACGATCTTACCATTCGAAACAACACCTTTGAAAATATGCAGATCGCCGTAAACATCGTAGTGGACAGGTTTGCCGACTCTGCCGTGCGTCACAGGAATATCCGCATCACCGACAATCGGTTTTGTCGGTGTGAAAAAGGCATTGAAGCACACTCCGTAAATGGACTTACGATAAAGAATAATATCTTCGAGGATACCCCCATCCCCGTAACCGTACACAACTGCGAAAACGTAGACGCGGATCGCGACGTGTTTTCACAGTGAGAATAAAAAATCCGCCGTACGGCGGGGGGCATAGGGATAAAAATGGAGAGAATGCACATTGGATATGCATTCTCTCCATTTGTTTTAGTGGATATTCACTTGACTTTGAAAGGCGCTGTGACCCTTGGCCCCCTTGTTAAAGGGGGCTGTCCGAACATCGCCCGTATTC
>CAZESL010000063.1:3103-13049 GCA_964515215.1 uncultured Eubacteriales bacterium | reverse complement strand
AACGAGACCCCAAGTTTTTCTTGGAGTCTCGTTCTCTTAACTTAATGACATTGGAAAATAATCGGGATGCTTTTCGTTATGATACCTCTTTTAATTTGTCGGCAGGAGCAATCCCCTGTCCTACGCTCTGCGCTGTCTCTAACATAGTTTCTGCAAAGATGCCGTACCCCTTTGTCGGGTCATCGACAAGCACGTGGGTGACGGCGCCGATGAGTTTGCCGTTTTGCACGATGGGCGAGCCGCTCATTCCCTGCACGATACCGCCGGTCGCGGCAAGCAGTTCTTCATCGGTCACGGTGATGTGCATATCCTCGCGGTCACCCGCTAAGCGCACCTTCGTGATCTCGACGTCGTACCATTGGGGAGCGTTATCGTCCACCGTACAGCGTATCCGTGCCGCACCCGTCGTGACCTCCTGGCGCGGAGCGACGTCCACGAGTTCGGCGGTGGTATGCCACTGTTCCGCCGTGCCGTACACCCCGTTTTCGCCGTTTTGCCGCAGGGTGCCGAAAGCGCGTCCCGCAAACCCGCCGCACAGTGAGCCCGCATCCCCGCATACACCGCGGTCTACACTGTACACGCGTGCCGCTACCGCCTCACCCGCTGCGATCGGCAGGATCTCCCCCGTGTCGGCATCGCACACGGGATGTCCCAGTCCTGCAAAGACACCGCTCGCAGGATGGTAAAAGGTCAAAGTGCCGATGCCTGCGGAACTGTCGCGCACCCACAGCCCTGCTTTGTATCGCCCTTCACCGACCGAAAACGCAGGAGTGAACCGTGCGTGAAACACGATGCCGTCCCGCTCGATCTCCAGATCGAGCAGTGTTCCTTCCGACTGTTCGACGATCGCCGCCACCTCTTTCATGGTGGTGACCGTCACACCGTTAACAGAACGTATCAGATCGCCTTTGCAGATTCCCGCCTCACCTGCGGGATTGCGGTTGCCGCCCGCCGTGTCCACGTCGGTCAGCCCGACCACCAGCACACCGTCGGTATACAGTTTCATACCGAACACTTCGCCGCCCAGCACCACCTGCATATCGTCTGCTTGCCGTACGGCGACTTCCTTTACGGGAAACACACCGAGCAAGCGTACTTGTGCAGCGTGACCGCCTGCCGACGTGTCCGCCTCTACCGCCGTGAGCGGTGCGGGCAGTGTCAGCGCCGTATTTTCCGCCACCACGTATGCCGACGGCACCGCCGCACCGTACACACCGACCGCCGTCAGTACCGCCGCACATAACGGTGTAAGCGTCAAACACAACCGTCGAAAAAAGCGTTTCATTTCCCTCACCTCCCGTTCACGCCGCAAAAAAATCACGGTGTGAACAGTCTTACTGTTCCACCGTGACTTCAAAGTATTAGCACCGAAATTTAGAAAACGACCGCAAGCGTTTTCCCACGCGGTTTGGCAAATTTTTGTTTTTACAGTATGTACGGTGCCACCGCATCGGCATACCATTCACCGATCAGCTGTGCACCTTCGGCATTGGGATGCACACCGTCGGCCGAATAGGCGTTCGGCTCCTGTCCCACGAGCGCTGCCGCGAGCATACCGTCCAGCGGCACGAACACGTCGGCAAACTCGCGTGCCAGACGGCGAACGGCTTGGATCTTCGGATCGAGATCTTCACGGAAATGTTCCTTTTCGGCAAACGGCAACAGGAAAGGCTCCAACATCACGATCTTCGCCGCCGTTTTTTCGCGAATGGCGGTGAGCAACTGACGGTAGTTTTCTTCAAACTCCTCGGTGCTCATCGGGAGGTTGGAATCGTAGCGACGCCACGTATCGTTAACCCCGATGAGAATGGATACGATGTCGGGCTTTTGCTCGATGCAATCGCGTTCCCACCGCGCGAGCAGATCACAGGTGCGGTGACCGCTGATACCGAGGTCGATAAACTCCAGTTCCGCATCGGGGAACCATTCCTTCAAGATCGCGGCGGCGTATTTCGGATAGCCGTTACCGAGGTTGTGCGGGTCGTTATAATCACGGCCCGCATCGGTAATGCTGTCACCTTGAAACAAGATACGCATATTACCACCTCTTAATAGTTCTCCGCACGCAGTTCAAAATACGCCTGCGGGTGTGCGCACACGGGGCACACTTCGGGGGCCGTCTCGCTCACGTGAATGTGACCGCAGTTGCCGCACTTCCACACGACGATACCCGCCTTTTCAAACACTGCCTTGTTCTCCACGTTGGAAAGCAGGGTCAAATAGCGTTTCTCATGCTCGGCTTCGATCTTCGCCACACCTTCAAACAAGTCGGCAATGTGGTCAAAGCCTTCCTCACGCGCTTCCTTCGCAAAGGTCGCGTACATATCCGTCCATTCGTAGTTTTCACCCGCCGCGGCATCCTTCAGGTTGGTCGCCGTATCGGCAATGCCGCCGTGAAGCAGTTTGAACCACAGTTTGGCGTGCTCTTTTTCGTTATCCGCCGTTTCCAAAAACAGCGCGGCGATCTGATTGTAGCCTTCCTTCTTCGCCTTGGAAGCATAGTAGGTGTACTTATTACGCGCTTCGGATTCGCCCGCAAAAGCCGCCATCAAGTTGGCTTCGGTACGGGTGCCTTTCAATTCTTTCATGTCAACTACCTCCTATAATGTTGGGTTACTTTCAGTATAGTATGCTTTGATAATTTTTGCAAGCATTTTTTATCCGACCTCATTACGCAACGCTTCCACGGGATGCAACCGTGCCGCTTTACGTGCAGGATACCACCCGAACAGTCCGCCGAGCAGGACGGTGCACAACCACACGGGCAACAACCGTGCCCACGGCAGGCTTGCCGTGATACCGAATAGGCGAAGCCCCAACGTACCGATCACGGCGCCGCCCAAAATACCGACCGCACCGCCTGCCGCGGCAAGTAACAGCGATTCCGTCAAAAACTCCGTCAGAATACGGCGACCGCCCGCACCGAGCGCTTGTTTGATACCGATCTCTCGTACCCGCTCGTTCACGGCGGTGAGCATCGAGGTGAGCATCCCCATTCCCGCCACCACCAGTGATACCGCCGACACCGCCGTGAGGATCAAACTCACGATATCCATCAGCCGTCCGAGCCGTTCACGCTGTGCGGCAAGATTTTCCACCGTAAAGGTACCCGTCGTACCGCTTCCCCGCTCAAGTGCCGCCACCACCCGACGGCGCACTGCATCGGTCTCCTCTTCTTTTGTCACTTTCACGGCAATTTGGTCGAACACCTCACGCCCGCTCGCCGCCTGCAAGGTGGTATACGGCAGATACACAAGTCCCGCGATCATTCCGCTGACGCTCTGCAAAAGACTGCTCCCCGCCTTCGCCACACCGATAACGGTGAGTTCCATAGGTGTACTGTCCACCGAAAGCGTGAGTGTCTTCCCCACCACGTTGGTGCGACCGTACGCTTCCACCGCTACCGCCTCGTCGACCACACACACGGCCGCCGCCGAACGCACGTCGGCCGCCCGTAACAACCGTCCGTGTGCCACTTCCAGTGCGATCACCTGATCCGCACCCGCATCGATCCCGCCGATATAGGCGGTGAAGGAATGACGGCCAAGCGTACCTTTTCCGCTCGCCACCGACAGCGGCATGGCTTCGGAGACTCCCGCCACCGCACGTACCGTTTCCAGTTCCTCTGCACCGAGCACGACTTCAGCAGAGGAAGCGGATACCGACACGCCTTGCAGTCCCATGTTTTCCAGTTCCCGCCCGACCGTTTCGGTACCTGCCTGTCCGATGATGCACACGAGCGTCACCATCAGCACCCCCACCGCAATGCTGCCCACCGTCAGCGCCGTGCGTGCAAAGCGACGCACGATGTGCCGACACGCCGCCAGAAGGATCTCTCTCATTCCCCCGCCTCCTGCACACGTGCGCCGTCACCCGGCACGTCTTCGGGGTAGAGTATCAACCGCTCACCCGCCGTAACACCTGCCGTGACAAGCACGCCGTCGCTCAGTTCCTCCCCCACCGTGACCGTGCGTTTCACCGCGCGTCCGTTTTCCGCCACGTACACGTATTCCCCACCGTCTTCGGCAGCACACAGACTGCTGTACGGCACCACGATGCCCACTTGTTCGCTCACACAGATGTTGACCTTGGCGGTCAACCCGCATTTGAGCGAAATATCGGTAGCGTCAAGCGCTACGATGGCATCGAGTACGGTGGTACCCGCGGGGGTGGTGTACGCTTTGTCCGCGATCGAAAGCACCGTGCCGCTGTACCGTTCGGCGGAAAATGCCGTGCCGCTCACCGTCACCCGTTGCCCCACCGCCACGGCACGCAAACGGTCTTCGGGTACGGCGGCACGCACCTGTACCCGACTGCCCGTCGAAGCCGCGATGACTTCGCGCCCTGCTTCCTCCACCTTGCCCGTGCAAGAGACGGTACCCGTCACCGTCTGCTGTTCCAGTTCCCGCACCGTCACCGTCACCGCTTCTTCCCGCATGCCGCGAAGACCGAAGAATAACGAAGCCGACAGCACCGTCGTCAGCGAAAACAACCATATATATTTTTTCAACACGAAAACGCCCCTTTCTTTCACACGGCTTATTGTACAACGTTTCACACGAATTATCCCCTTGTCAGCACGGATTTTTTATTGTATACTTTTTACGAGGTGAGCGTATGCAGTATGTTTACGGATGGCTTGTTATCATCAGTATGTTTGCAATCGGAATAACGGTAAAAGATAAACGTGCGGCACGGCGCCGTCGGCGGCGCGTGTCCGAAAACGCCTTGCTCACCACGGCGTTGCTCGGCGGCGGTGCAGCTATGTTTTTAACGATGATAACAATTCGTCATAAAACGAAAAAAGCCAAATTTATGCTGGGTATTCCTTGCATTCTTTTTTTGCAGGCGGCACTCATCGCCCTGGCATATTCCATGGTATAATTCCCCTTCCTCTGCACATATATATACCGCAGAGGAGGGGTGCGTGTGACAAGCGGCGGACTGACAAGCGCCGAAGCGGCGGCTTCCCGTGCAAAGCACGGAAGCAACGAACTCACGGGGCGCGGACAAAACAGTTTTTGGCGGCAATTCATCAGCGGTTTCGGCGATCCCATCATCAAGGTGTTACTGGCGGCGCTCGCGGTGAACGTGCTGTTTTTCTTTCATCGGTTTGATTGGTATGAGTCAGCGGGAATTGCGTTGGCTATTTTTCTCTCCACTTTTGTTTCGGCGCTGTCGGAATACGGCAGTGAATCGGCCTTTGCGCGTCTGCAGGAAGAAAGCGCCCGCATTACCTGTCGGGTGATGCGGGACGGTCGTGTGACGGTATTGCCTATCGGTGAGATCGTGGTCGGCGATGCGGTGCTGTTGCAGGCGGGTGAACGCATACCCGCCGACGGGGTACTCCTGGAAGGTGAACTGTCGGTGGAACAAGCCGCATTGAACGGCGAAGGGCGGGAAGTGAAAAAGCGTGCCGCCCGCACCTTTACGAACGACCTTGCGGCGGCGGGCGATCTGTTTCGCGGCAGTGTGGTGTGTGCGGGAAGCGGTATACTGTCCGTTTCCCGCGTGGGCAGTGCCACGCTGTACGGCGGAGTGGCAGGCTCGCTTCATGAAGCGTCGCCCGAAAGCCCGCTCAAAACGAAACTCAGCGGACTTGCCGCCACCATCAGCCGTTTGGGATATGCGGCGGCGGTGCTGGTAGCACTCGCCGATCTGTTTCACGCCTTCGTGATCGAAGGTGCCGATCTCACCACCGCGACGGTCGTGGGCAATCTGCTTCACGCCGTCACACTCGCCGTATCCATCGTGGTAGTAGCCGTACCCGAAGGATTGCCGATGATGATCACGGTGGTGCTGTCTGCCAATATGCGAAAAATGTTGCGCGATCAGGTGCTGGTACGCCGTCCCGTGGGAATTGAGACGGCGGGCAGTTTGAATATTCTCTTTACCGACAAGACGGGCACGCTGACCGAAGGGCGGCTTTCGGTCAATGCTTTCATCTGCGGTAACGGTGAAGAACACACGGCAGAGGCGGTAAGATCTCTTCCGCTGTGGAAACACGTAGCACTCTCCTGCCTTGCAGGCAGTGAGTGCACCCCCGTAGACGGGCGCGCCGTCGGCGGCAACGCCACCGACCGTGCTTTGACCGATTGGGTGTTGCCCGCAAACGTCTCTGCCACGGTGAGTGAGCGCATCGCGTTTGACAGTGCGCGCAAATGGTCCGCCGTGCGCCTCACCTCCCCCGCTCTCACGTTAATTAAAGGCGCCCCCGAAAAATTGCTGTCCGCTTGTACGCGGTATTATGCCGCAAACGGCGACGTATATCCGCTCACGTCTTTGCACACGCTACAACGTTGTTTACAACGCGCCGCCGAAAACGGCGGGCGGGTATTGGCGCTGGCAGTAAGCGACGCCCCGCTCACCGACGGCTGTTTCGAAAACCTTACCCTCGTGGGGGTAGCGGTCATTGCGGATGCCGTCCGTGCCGCCGTGCCTGAGGCCGTGCGGACGGTACGCGGTGCAGGGATCCAGACGGTGATGATCACGGGTGACAACCGCGAGACCGCCGTGGCGATCGCTCACCGCGCGGGTATTCTGGCGGATTACGATCCCGCCCGTTCTAAGAGTGTCGTCACGGGGGACGAACTGGCCCGTTTCAGTGACGACGAACTGGCCCGCCGTCTGCCCGATCTACGGGTGGTGGCGCGCGCCCTGCCCGCCGACAAGAGCCGCCTGGTGCGTGCGGCACGCGCGTGCGGTATGGTGGTGGGTATGACGGGCGACGGGGTGAACGATGCACCTGCCTTAAAGATCGCAGACGTTGGGTTTGCCATGGGCGGCGGCACCGAAGTGGCAAAAGAGGCGGGCGACATCGTAATACTCGATAACAATTTCGCCTCCATCGCCCGTGCGGTGCTGTACGGACGCACCATCTTCAAAAGCATTCGCAAGTTTATCGTGTTCCAACTTACCATGAATCTCTGTGCCGCGGGCATTTCGGTCATCGGGCCGTTCATCGGTGTGGACACCCCCGTCACGGTCATTCAGATGCTGTGGATCAACCTCATTATGGACACCTTGGCAGGGCTGGCGTTTGCGGGTGAGCCGCCGCTCCCTGAATATATGGAAGAAGCCCCCACCCCGCGCACCGAAGCGGTGCTGAACGGCGAGATGATACGGCAAATTTTGTTCGGCGGCGGGTACACTCTTCTTCTGTGCGTGCTGTTTTTAAAATGGGAACCGGTAAAGGCACTGTTCCGCTATGAAGTGGACCCGCTGTTTCGCATGAGTGCCTTCTTTGCGCTGTTCATCTTCAGCGGTATCTGCAACAGTTTCAACGCCCGCACCGTCCGTGCCAATCCCTTTGCCAATCTGCGGCGAAATCCGCTGTTTTTCGGCATTATGGCGGCGGTCGCGGTCATTCAATTGTTGCTTCTCTACTTCGGCGGCACGCTGTTTCGCACCGCCCCGCTCACCCTCACGGAACTGCTGCGTGTGCTGGGGCTGGCCGCCACCGTCATCCCCGCCGACGCCATACGCAAACTCTGCGGGCAGGCAAAAGGTGACGAAGAACTACCTCATAAAAGCACAAAAGCCGTCCCTTTTTAAGGGATGGCTTTCGTTTATCGTTCCACACATTCGCGCTCGAGCGCGTTCAAAAAGGCGGTGCACGTGAATATTTTGTACTCGCCTATCACACTGCCGTTATCCAGTTCCTCGGCACGGACATTCATTACTTTATATGACACGGGATCGAGCAACCATATCTTGTATCCCGTCGACTCCCACGCACAGTCAAACGCTCGGCTGAGGCGAGTGACCTCGGCTTTGGCGAACCGTACGACAGTTAAGAACTCGCACACGCCGTCCTCGTGCAAGACCAACGGTTTGCGACGGCTTTTGCAGGCTAAAAACTTTATTGAATAGAGTCGTTCTGCGGCACGGATACGTAGGTTTTCGCCGTCGTACAGCGTGAACAGTGAACGGTAGGGGCGCACCGTCTCTTCGATCACGTAACCTTTTTCGGCGCACAGCGCACGTAAGCGCTTTAAAAATCGGCGGCGACGTCCCACGCGGCGCAACACACGCACTGCGTACCACAAAGCGAATACGGCAAGCACCCACAGTGCCGCCCGTGACGTAAACAGCACAAGCAACGCGGGCAGATATCCCGCCAGTGCGGGAATCACGACACCCGCCGCACCCGCTGCTACAAGGGTGGAAAAGACGGCCGCAACCACCGCACCGTCAAACGCGCGTGCCGAAGGGTTTTTACGCCGTTTCTTGGTATCGTACAGTTTTTGCTCACCGCGTTCGTGCCAATACCACTGCTCCATTGCGCGCAGCCGTGCCGCCGTGCCGAGCAGAAGGCACAACACAACAAGCGGTAAAAGCAAATACAGCTTTCGAAGTAACGTCACGTTTCCGCCGAGCACAAAATCGCCGAGCACCGACCACGTATGTTCAAGCGGTAAAAAGAGATACACCGCCATAAGTACGACACTTTCCAACCACAACCGCCGCTGTGTAAACAGAAATCGCAGCCGTTCACGGCGGGTGTGCTGCCGCACGCCGTCGGCGTACAGGCGGGCGCGCATCTCATCGTCGTACAGCGTGGATATCTGGTTGAATTGATAGGTAAGTACCGCCAATGCGACAAGGCAGACCACCGCCATCACGGTATCCGCAAACAGCGTGTCGGCAAACATACTGTCCCCGAGCGGGGTACGGCTCGGCCGCCAATACAGCACCTGCGCCACGATCACGTGGCATACCCACACGGATAAAAACCGTTCGGTATACCGCCAAATGCGTCGAAGCATTCCCTCACCCCCGTTTTTATGGTAGCATACATGCCTTTTTATGTCAATATCTTTCAATTTTTGTGAAATTCACAGTTGCAAAAGCAAGGATAATTTAGTATAATAAACATTGTATATATTTTTCTTTCAAAAAGGAAGGATCAAAACTATGGCAGCAGATAACAAAAAGATGGTGGAAGCCATTACCTCGATGGAGGAAGATTTCGCCCAGTGGTATACCGACGTGGTAAAGAAGGCGGAATTGATCGAATACACCAGCGTTAAGGGTTGTATGGTCATTCGTCCTTACGGTTATGCTATTTGGGAAAATATGCAGCGCATTCTGGACGGTATGTTCAAGGCGACGGGTCACGAAAACGTGTGTATGCCGATGTTCATTCCCGAAAGTTTGTTGCAAAAGGAAAAGGATCACGTGGAGGGCTTTGCCCCTGAAGTGGCATGGGTGACCCACGGCGGCAGCGACCCGCTCGAAGAGCGCTTGTGCGTGCGTCCCACGTCGGAGACCTTGTTCTGCGAACACTATGCCAACATCATCCACTCGTGGCGCGACCTGCCGAAACTGTATAACCAGTGGGTAAGTGTGGTGCGTTGGGAAAAGACCACCCGCCCGTTCCTGCGCTCGCGCGAGTTCTTGTGGCAGGAAGGCCACACCATTCACGCAACAGCGGAAGAAGCGGTGGCAGAGACCGAACAGATGTTGAACGTGTATGCCGACTTCTGCGAGAATTATCTCGCGATGCCGGTGGTCAAGGGCAAGAAGACCGAAAGCGACAAGTTTGCGGGTGCCGTGTCCACGTATGCCATCGAAGCGCTGATGCACGACGGCAAGGCGTTGCAGGCGGGTACCTCTCACTATTTCGGTGACGGTTTCGCCAAGGCGTTCGACATTCACTTCACCGATAAGAACAACACCCAACAGAACCCGCATCAGACCTCGTGGGGTGTGACTACCCGCCTGATCGGTGCGATCATCATGACGCACGGCGACGACAACGGTCTGGTACTCCCCCCTGCCGTGGCGCCGACCCAGCTCGTCATTCTGCCCATTGCTCAGCACAAGCCGGGTGTGCTCGAAAAGGCGGCCGAACTGCGCGACCGTTTGGCAACCGTTGCCCGCGTGAAGATGGACGATTCGGACAACTCGGCGGGTTGGAAGTTTGCGGAATACGAGATGAAGG
>CAZESL010000063.1:0-3093 GCA_964515215.1 uncultured Eubacteriales bacterium | reverse complement strand
GGGCGTGCCGCTGCGCTTGGAGATCGGCCCGAAGGATATCGAAGCGGGTCAGTGTGTGCTCGTGCGCCGTGACAACCGCGAAAAGGTCGTTGTGAAGTTGGAAGACCTTGAGACCGTCGTGCCGCAGATGCTGAAAGACGTGCACGATGCCCTCTATGCGAAAGCACTCGAAAACCGTGAGCGCCGCACCTTCTCCTGCACTACGATGGAGGAGATCACGGCGAAACTTCAGGAAAACGGCGACGGTTTCGTAAAGGCTATGTGGTGCGGTGACGAGGCGTGCGAAGACAAGGTGAAAGAAGTCACCGGTGTCGGCTCGCGCTGTATTCCGTTTGAACAAGACGATCTGTCCGACCGCTGTGTGTGTTGCGGCAAACCCGCGAAGCATATGGTGCTGTGGGGCAAGGCATACTAAAGGAGGGTGTTTTACATGAATCAGTTGGGTTTACCGCAAAGCGGCGATACGGTTGCCGTGATGCACACCTCGATGGGTGATATTTCCATCCGTCTGTTTCCCGAAAAAGCGCCCAAGACGGTGGAGAATTTCACTACTCACGCGAAAAACGGATATTACGACGGCATTACCTTCCACCGCGTTATTAAAGATTTTATGATCCAAGGCGGCGACCCCGACGGTACGGGTTGCGGCGGCGAGAGCATTTGGGGCGTACCGTTTGAAGACGAGTTCGATCCGGAACTGCGTAACTATCGCGGCGCTCTCTCGATGGCGAACGCAGGCCCGCGCACCAACGGCAGTCAGTTTTTCATCGTGCAGTGCGACAACGTGCCCGAAGGGCTGGTTTCTCAGATGCGTGAACTTGCCGAGCAGGGATTTCCCACCGAGGTGACCGACAATTACGTGAAAGTCGGCGGCACGCCGCATTTAGATTTTCGCCACACGGTGTTCGGCCAAGTATTTGAGGGCATGGACGTGGTAGATGCCATTGCGGCAGTAGAGACCGACCGTCGCGACAAGCCGCTCACTCCCGTTACCATTCTGTCGATCGACGTGAAAGAATGGTAAACTATAACGAGATATACGCCCTTTTGGGGGACCTCACACCGCTCACCGCCGATTGCGGTGAGGTGTGCTCTGCCGCTTGTTGTAAGGGGAGCGATACCGAAGGGATGCTGTTATTCCCCGACGAAGCGGTACATCTTAGTTGCGCCGACCGCGTAACACGGCAAAACGAGCGGGAATTATATGTGTGCGACGGCACGTGCGACCGTGAAAAGCGGCCGCTCTCCTGTCGGTTATTTCCCCTTTTCCCCATCGTCACCGACGGCGGACGCATCCGTGCGGTATACGACCCGCGCGCTTATCGCGTGTGTCCGTTGGTGCAACTGCAAGACAACGTGCGGCTCGACCGCCGCTTCGTGCGAGCGGTACGGGCAGTCGGACGGCGGATCGCTGCCGATCCCGCCGGACTTGCCTTTTTGAAAGAGCAAACCGCGGAGATCAAAGAGATCAACCGTTTTTTACGATTGGATGAGAAACGCTCACCGATCTGTCGGAGGTAAGAAAGGAATTGGACTATGAAATTCGGTATTATCGGCGCTATGGATTCCGAGGTAGCTGCGCTGATCGCTTCGATGGAAGAACGCGGACGCGACACGATAGCGGGTTGCACCTTTGTGCACGGTGCCATCGGCGATCAGGAAGTCGTGGTGGTAAAAAGCGGCATCGGCAAGGTGTGCGCCGCGTTGTGTGCGCAGATCTTGATCGACCGCTACGCCGTAGAAGCCATCGTCAACACGGGTATTGCGGGCGGTTTGAATGCACAACTCGCCGTGGGCGACCTTGTGGTGGCTGACGCCGCGATACAGCACGATTTCGATCTCACGGCGTTCGGGCACGTGAGCGGCTATATGCCCGCTATGGGCGGCGACGATCGCCTGCCGAGTTTTTGGCAGACCGATCCCGCGCTGGAAGAGCGCTTTATCCACGCCGCCGAAACGGTGAAGGCTGAGCGCAATTTAACGTTCCGCTGCCTCGGCGGGGTGGTCGCATCGGGTGACGTGTTCGTCAGCGACGGCATGTTAAAGCAGACGTTGATCGAACGCTTCAACGCGGCCGCCGCCGAAATGGAAGGTGCCGCCGTGGCGCAAGTAGCCGTGCTGAACGGTGTGCCCTGCGCCATCATTCGCGCCATCTCCGATCTGGCGGACGGCAGTGCCGCCGCCAGTTTCGAAGATTTTGAGCAGGAAGCCGCCGCGCTGTCCTCGGCAATTCTGCTGACGATGCTGCGGGAAATGTGAAGAAACATGGAACAGAAAATACGTCGAGACCTGAACATGGGAATGAATTTGCGCAGATTACGTGACGATTTCGGTCTGTCGCAGGAAAAACTGTGCGCTGAATTGCAACGGCGCGGATGCGATATCGGTCGTACGACTTACGCAAAATATGAAGCCGGCGAGTTAAATATCCGTGCCAGTGTCATTGTTGCGTTACTCAACATCTATTCCTGCTCTTATGACGAGTTCTTTTTTGGATTGGAATGATTTGGCTGACGATGTTGCGAGAGATGTGAAGAAACGAATAAAAGCGGTTGACAGTAACGGTCAACCGCTTTTTTACAGCATTCCTGAAAAACTCATTTGTATGCGCCCCTGTGGACGCTCCGGACTTTCTTCTCACGAACGCAACAGTCCCCCGATTTCTTATTTTGCATTTGCCTTTGCGGTTTTGATTGAGGCAATAAGCAAAATTCGAATGGTAGAACAAGTTTTATTTAAAAGAAAGGACTTCTACAGAAAGTTGCATAGACAATGCAGAAAGTTTATCCTCTTTCACAGTGATCACCTCAACTGGAGTATAGCATACATTTGCGCGAAGCGCAACATCATTGATGCGCAAGCATCACACTGTTTGCCGCAAGGCAACATCATTTACACCGCAGGTGTAACATCGTTTTGTGTCCGTAAACGATGTTCGTGCCACGCACGAAACGATGTCGACCGCCAATGCGGCCGAACGATGTTGTGTCCTTATGGACACAAACACAAAGAAGCAAGCCGAATGGCTTGCTTCTTTGTTGGTGGACGTTAACGGACTTGAACCGCTGACCCTTCGCACGTCAAGCGAATGCT
>CAZESL010000062.1:0-13118 GCA_964515215.1 uncultured Eubacteriales bacterium | reverse complement strand
TGGTCCGATTCTATGATTTTGACGGAAATCTAATCGAAGTTGGAACACCTGTATCGAAAAAGTGAGACTTTTTCGTCCGTAGGGGTGGGCCCGCATCTGTTCGATTATAACCCGCAAAAACCGCTCGAAGAGCTGCCGCTTCTGACTTCGCTGATATTGGATATGCTGGAGCGGTATACCGATTCTGCCGAACTCAGTACCCTGCCCGGTGAGCAGGCGCGCGGCTATATCGGTGAGGACGTGTATATCCTCTACGACAACGGCGAGATTAAAAAAGCGTTACAGTAAACGAGCCTTGACCAAACGGTCAAGGCTCGTTTACTGTAACGTAACTGTTTTCGGGCGTCGGGCGGTCGGCGGTGAGGATGACGGTCATCCAGTCGCCGCCTTCGCCCAGTGCTACCGCGTCGTCGGTGCGTGTGAGCACGGTGACGGGTTCGTAGTCCACCCGCCAAACGGTGGTGCCGTTTCGCTTTTCGGTGACCACCTCCATCACGTAGGTGCCGTATTCGTCGGTGTGCACCGCTTCGGGCGGGAGCACGCGGGAGTAGATGACGTCGCCGAAGATCGCCGCCGTGGCGGTGGTGACGGTGACCTGCGGTGTGCGCTTCGCGTTTACCGTGTCCGCCCATCGCGTGATTCCCCACAGCGTGCAAAATCCTGCGACGGCGCACACGACAGCGGTAATGCGCCAAACACGGCGGTGGGTGCGTACGGCAGGGGAGTCCTCTGCCCCGAAACCGGCGGCGAAATGCCGCTGGCCGAACAAGAAGAGGATAAGCGGCGGCAACATAAACAGCACCGCGACCGCAAAGGCGATGCCCGCTTGACTGCGGTCGATCTGCGACAGAAAGATGGACAGCGGATAGGTCTCGGGCTCTTTTAAGAGTACCAGCGGTTGCTCGATCATATTCCAGTATTCCGTGAAAATGAGCATGGACACCGCCCACAGTGTGGGGCGACATTGCGGCAACGCCACACGGGTGAAGATGCGCCATTCGCCCGCACCGTCCAGCATCGCGGCTTCGATCTGTACCTGCGGGATCTGTCGCATACGGCGAGAAAGCAGAAACACCGCGAACGGCGACACGGCGGCGGGCAGGATCACCGCCCACGCGTTTCCGAGAAGCCCCAGTGCATCCGCCACCAAGTACTGCGGGAGCAGGGTCACTTGATACGGTAACAGCATCAAAAGAACGTATAAGAAGTATACGCCGGTGCGAAAGCGGTTGCGACAACGGTACAAACTGTATGCCGCAAACGAGGAGAGTGCCAGCTGCCCGAGCGTGATGGGGAGCGTCAACCACACTGAATTGAAAAAGCGGGTGAGATAGTGCGGCGTTTGCAACAGTGACGTCGTGTATTGCTCGGCGGTGGGGTGTTGGGGAAAGAGAGCAAGCGTGCCACCCTCGGTGCCGTAATGCGCGTCGATCTCCCGTTGCGGCATGAACGAAGCGGCAACGGTGAGCAGAGTGGGCAACAAAATGCCGAGTGCCACGGCAATCAGTAATACGAAAAGCAGAACGCGTCCTGCCGTGCGGGCGGTGCGACGTTTCATTCCTCCACCTCCCGTCCGAACCGATCCTCCAACCACAGGAGCACTGCCAATACCACCGTCGTCACCAACATGGTCACCACGGTAGCGGTGGAGAGTTTTTGATAGTTTAAGGTACGGAACATATTGTTCATAAAGTGTTGGAGCATATATAACCCTTCGCTTGGATAATCCCCCGTAAGGAGGTACACCTCGCGGAAGATCTTGAAGGAGTTGGCAAGCGTCAACACGGTGACGAACAGGGCGGTGGGGGTGAGGTAACGCCACTGTATGTACCAAAACCGCCGCCACGCGCCCGCACCGTCGATGCGGGCCGCCTCCAACGGGGTTTTCGGGATATGGGTGAGTGCGGCGGAAAACAATAGCACGTTGTAGCCGAGGTTTTTCCACAAAAACAGCAGGATCACCACCGCACGGTCGAACCCTGCCGTGCGCAACCACGCGACGGCGGGGAGAGAAAACCAGGAGAGCAGTTGATTGACCGCGCCGCTGCGGTCAAACAGCAGTTGCCACACCAACAGCACCGATGCGGTGGGCACCATCAGCGGGCTGAGTAACACACTGCGTAACCATCCGCGTGCAGGCAGACGGCAATTCAACGCCAGTGCAATAAGCAGTGCCAGTGCGACCGTGAGCGGTACGGCGACGGCAGAAAACCACGCGGTATTGCGGGCGGCAAGCCGAAACGCCGTGTTTTGCAACAAGTCGCGATACTGTGCGAGACCGACGAAGTCGGCGGAAAAGTTGTTGTTTACGAAGGAATAGCGCAGAATGACGAAAAACGGCAACACGAAAAAGAGGAGAACGCCCAAAAGACCGGGATACAAGAGGGCGTACGCCCCGAAGTGTTTGCGAAAACGTTTACCCAAGGTCATAGGGTGTCTCCCCCTTTCGGTTATTGTTGTTCGTCCAGATACAGTTGCACGCGCTGCCCAATGCGGGCGGCGGTGTCGGCGGCGGTCGCCTCACCTTTTAAGAAATACGATGCTTCGTCTTCCAAAATATCCACGATCGCGCGGTCGGCTTGCACCAAAGGTTTTGCGGCGTCGATTATGTCATACAAACGGTCGATATCCTCTTCGGTGAGTGCCCGCAAGGGCGCACCCTCGAAGGTGGTCGCGGGCGCGCCGCTCATATCCACGAAATTCGAAGGGTCGCGGTAGTGATCGAGTTGCGCTTCAAAGGAGGCGCGGTCGGTGGGGAAGCCCGGTTGTTCAAGACCGCCTTCCGACAATCCCAAACGATTCTCCGTCACGGTCAGCCGCAGAAAGTCCCATGCCGCATCCTTTTTATCGGTGGCGGCAAAGATGCCGAGCGTGTCCGCAAATTCCATCACGTGTCCCACGCCGTTTTCGGTGGGATAGCCTGTGAACTGTGCGCCGTCTGCGAGATTGCACAGGGTGCGCTGATAGAAGGACAGGTTGCGCAGATACAGCGGCATCAACAAAAAGGTGCCGTCTGCTATGGTGGCGTAGTCGGCAACGGGAAGATCTTCCAAGAGTTGTTCCCACAGTTCGTCTACGTTCGGCAAGGTCGCCATTGTCTCAAGATACGCGATGAAGGTGTCGGTGTTAAACTGTGCCGTGCCGTCCTTGATGAAATCGTGTACGGCGATATCGCTGAGGTAATACATAAAAGTCTCTTCCGCCATATCCGTCACGTCACGGTCGGGGTCGGCGGCTTCGAGCGCGTTCCAATCGGCAATCGAAAGGGTAGGATATTCCCCAATCACACGGCGGTCACTCAGCAGGGTGCGGATACCGAAGGCAGTGGAAAGGGAGTAGAGATGCCCGTCGGTCTCGGTCTTTTCCAAGATGCTTGGCACGAAGGTGTCGCGCGTGACCTTATCGCCCGCATCCAAAAGGGGATAGAGGTCGAGCAGGCCTCCCTGCCTTGCCAGCGCGGCAGAGGAGAGGTAGTCGTTCAGATACAGCACGTCGAAGTCGCCGCCCGCCAAGAGTTCGGTATTCAGTTTGGTGACCCCCGCCTTGTCGGGATACAGCGCGTTCGGGTTGTCGTCGTACTGCCGATAGTCGATTACCCGTGCGGTGTAATCGAAACGGGTGCGGTTGAAGGCGGATGCGGCGGCGTGAATGCCGTCTCCCACGGCGTAACCCGCAATGCGCAGGGTAGGTGCCGCTTCGGCGGCGGTGCAGGGGGTGAGGGTGTAGACACCGAGTTGATCGAATTCTTCTACTAACACACGACAGACACCGTCTTGCAGGGTGATGTCCCGCAACGTGTCGGCGGTGAAGTTTACGCCCCACTGTGCGAAGTCGATCAGCGGTGTTGCGTCTTTGCCGTACAACACGTTGTCGAATACGAATACAAACGGGTGGTCGCCTGTACCGTTAAAGAAGCATTCCGTATCTAACTCCGTGGGGAATGACAGGGGTGACTCGGGAGTGACTGTCCCTTTGGCGAAGGGGATCACCATGTGGGCATCTTTGTTGATAAGCGCCATTCGTCCGTCGTTAAGAGTTATCAATGGTATTTCGGGTGTGCGGAAATAATCGATCGTGTAAGGGTCGGATATAACGCCGTCTGCGGCATTGACATACAGTAAAAAGTATTGTCGTTTACTGCCGGAAGAGGAAACGTCAAGATAGTCACACAAAAGATACGCTTCGTTCTCGTTACACGCCGCAAACAGGATGTTTTGGTGGTACGGGCGATCGGAAAGATCCCATTCGTGGAGAACCGAGTTGGTGTTTACGTTAATTGCTTGCAGAATAAAACGCGAGGGAATAGAACCGCCCTCCGCCAGATCACCTACGGAAGTCTTGGTAAGCCACAGGGTGCCGGCTCCCACCCACGTAACGTCGGTTACAAAGGGTTCCGTATTGCTGGAAGAATGCTCGATTTGATATAATGCGGTTTCACTTTGTGTTGACGGATCGAATTGACTGAAGAAAAGAGAAGCGGCGTTACTACTGTCTTCGTAGCAAAGAAGAATGGAACTGTTATCCGACAAAGTGGTGCGAAAAGAATAGGAGAACGTAGGTGGTAGGGTGATTGAAGCGTAGCTACGGGTGTATGCATCGGCTTTGGTTGAAACGCTGTGAGGCGAAGGATGGATACGGCAGGCACCCACGCAAAAAACTAAAACGAATACGAGCAAACAATAAAGCGGTCTTTTCATACGGCACCTCCAAAACAGCTACAGCTCAAGTGTATATGGTTTTAAAACAGTTACCAATAGAATAGCGCTTAATGCTTGATGAGCGCAGGAGGGAAATATGCTTACATAAGCGTGGCATTTTGTAAAATCAATCGAGAGTCATTGCTATCAATTCCGTTGAGGGCATCAAAGTCAGCCACTGATGTGTTGATGTTGACTTGAATATTTGAAGCATGTTGCAGAACTAACCTTGCATCGGTAGAGTCCACATCGCCGTTCCCGTCCACATCACCGCGTATTGCTCCCGTGTATTCAAAATAATGATAACCTGTAAGGGAGTAGTGATCCTTTCGATTCAACGCAGCTTGCAGAGTGGTGACCGCTCCGACGCCGGCATCGTAGACGTACAGCGTGTTACTTTGCACATGATCTGCTACAACAAAATGATTCGATCCGAAACAAATGACAACAACATAATGTCCTTCGGTATCGTCGAGAAGTGTTTTGACTTGGGAGGTCATATCACTAACCGTCGTAATATTGTTGCGCGAGCCTATATGTACAAAATTTTGTAAAACGCGGGAGGTGTCAGACCATTTATATGAACCGTGTTCCTCTACAGCATTTTTCTCTATGCATTTTTGAACAAAGGTAAGTGGTGTCACAGTATCTTGAGTTTGACCAGCCAAACGAGCCCCGTAACTTTTGGCTGCCATAGCCATTGAAGTGAGAAGGCAGCCCTCGTTTGCCATAGTGGCGTCCGCACAATCTTCTTTGTCACAACCGGTACAAGTTCCGATGCGCTGTGATCCCCAGGCACTATCCACTTGTCCCCATGACTTCCAGAACGCTCCGGTATGCGGTAGTTTTTGTTCGCTGTTTTTGGAGAAAGCGATTGATTGAAATGGTGATGTAGTAAAGCACAATAAAACAGTAACGATTACGATGGCGGACAATAGATGCATACGTTTCTTTTTCATACATTTCAAGCCCTTTCCTCGTAAAATTGTTTTATGTCGTTTACCTTGAGAAATTCTACAACATTATCGGAGGTGCCTCCCCATACCACCACCTAAATGTTATCATAATACACAAAAAATGTCAACAAAAAAGATGAAATGTGAAATGTTTTTACAGAAGGGTCGATCAACAACCAACAAGCCTCAACACACGTGCTAAGGCTTGTTGGCATGGTGATTTTCTAATTATCCCTGTTCGTTCAAATAGAGTTGCACGCGCTGCCCAATGCGGGCGGCGGTGTCGGCGGCGGTCGCCTCACCTTTTAAGAAATACGATGCTTCGTCTTCCAAAATATCCACGATCGCGCGGTCGGCTTGCACCAAAGGTTTTGCGGCGTCGATTATGTCATACAAACGGTCGATATCCTCTTCGGTGAGTGCCCGCAAGGGCGCACCCTCGAAGGTGGTCGCGGGCGCGCCGCTCATATCCACGAAATTCGAAGGGTCGCGGTAGTGATCGAGTTGCGCTTCAAAGGAGGCGCGGTCGGTGGGGAAGCCCGGTTGTTCAAGACCGCCTTCCGACAATCCCAAACGATTCTCCGTCACGGTCAGCCGCAGAAAGTCCCATGCCGCATCCTTTTTATCGGTGGCGGCAAAGATGCCGAGCGTGTCCGCAAATTCCATCACGTGTCCCACGCCGTTTTCGGTGGGATAGCCTGTGAACTGTGCGCCGTCTGCGAGATTGCACAGGGTGCGCTGATAGAAGGACAGGTTGCGCAGATACAGCGGCATCAACAAAAAGGTGCCGTCTGCTATGGTGGCGTAGTCGGCAACGGGAAGATCTTCCAAGAGTTGTTCCCACAGTTCGTCTACGTTCGGCAAGGTCGCCATTGTCTCAAGATACGCGATGAAGGTGTCGGTGTTAAACTGTGCCGTGCCGTCCTTGATGAAATCGTGTACGGCGATATCGCTGAGGTAATACATAAAAGTCTCTTCCGCCATATCCGTCACGTCACGGTCGGGGTCGGCGGCTTCGAGCGCGTTCCAATCGGCAATCGAAAGGGTAGGATATTCCCCAATCACACGGCGGTCACTCAGCAGGGTGCGGATACCGAAGGCAGTGGAAAGGGAGTAGAGATGCCCGTCGGTCTCGGTCTTTTCCAAGATGCTTGGCACGAAGGTGTCGCGCGTGACCTTATCGCCCGCATCCAAAAGGGGATAGAGGTCGAGCAGGCCTCCCTGCCTTGCCAGCGCGGCAGAGGAGAGGTAGTCGTTCAGATACAGCACGTCGAAGTCGCCGCCCGCCAAGAGTTCGGTATTCAGTTTGGTGACCCCCGCCTTGTCGGGATACAGCGCGTTCGGGTTGTCGTCGTACTGCCGATAGTCGATTACCCGTGCGGTGTAATCGAAACGGGTGCGGTTGAAGGCGGATGCGGCGGCGTGAATGCCGTCTCCCACGGCGTAACCCGCAATGCGCAGGGTAGGTGCCGCTTCGGCGGCGGTGCAGGGGGTGAGGGTGTAGACGCCGAAGGCGCTGTCCTCATACAACAGCACGCGGTATACGCCGTCGGTTAGGGTGATGTCACGTAAGGCATCGTCGGTGAAATTCACACCCCACTGTGAAAAGTCGACCAACAAGTTCCCTTCGGTGCCGTAGAGCGTTTGTCCTGCAAGATACAAGAAGTTTTCGTTGTCGCCGCCGCTGAAAAAGCGGCCGTCGGGCAGGTTTTCGACGAGGGTGAGCGGGGCTTCAAGGGACATGGTATCTTTGGCGATGGGATACAGCGTTTCGGTTTGGGTGTCCAACACTGCTGCCCGTCCGTCACCGAGTGCGATGAGTTCGGGGAGAGCGGTCAAGGCTTCTATCAAACACCAATCGCTTATCGTGCCTGCTGCGGCGTTGAACCGTGCAACGGAAAAACGGCGTCCCCCGTTTTCTTCGTGTTCTATCAAAACGTAAGCGGTATCGTTTTCGATGGCGTGCAGAAGGAAGTCGTACGATTTTCCAAATATATCGGAAAGATTCCATTCGCGCAGAACGGTGCCATCCGTGACGTTGACGGCTTGCAACGTATTGCCGCTTGGCGTGGTGCCGCCGTACATAAGGTCGCCTTCCGTGTACTGTATGATCCATACGGTGTCACCGCCGTACGAAACGTTTATCGGCATGGCACCGATTCCAAGTGTAAAGGTAGTCTGATACAGCGTACGTTCCGTCTTGTTCGTATAGTCGAATTGCGAAAGCACGGCCGTCTGCGTGTCATCGGTTGCGTTTCGGTATTCATAATACGCTGTGTAGGTGTCGCCCGTTGAGAGTCTGGTGAAGTATCGAGTGAATGCATCTTCAAGAGGTGCGCTCACAAAATGGCGGGTAAACGCCGTTTTTTCGCCCGCAGGAGTGGGGTTGGGGGTAACGTGACAGCCGCAGAGGGTGCATAACAGGGCGAGTACGGTGAGTAACGGAACAAAGCGTTTCATAGAACATTCCTCTTATGTATTTTTTTGGCAATTACATTGTAACATATAACATATATATCAATCAAGTTACAAAGTTGTAACCAAAACGCGCTGTGGCATGGTAGAAACGCCGGTCGCCTCCCCTTGTCAGGGGAGGTGATCTTTGCTTGCAAAAATCGGAGGGGTAGTGGGCACAGCGCCCGCCTCGGGTACGGTCGGTACAATTTCACGATCATTTTCTCCTCGCTGATCTAAGCGATAGAAAGAACGCCGTCTCACGACGGCTCAGACTGTCAAAAAACCGCCTCTCACGCTTGGAAAACGGAGGGAGGGGGTGTGTGCGGGGGAACCGTCAGGGTTCCCCTGCGCGTCGAGCGGGCGTTTGCCCGCGGATAAACCCGCCCGCAGGCGACAGACGGAGAAAAAGTCCGGCGTGTGCCGGACTTTTTTGACAGTCTGCGCCGTCTCACGACGGCTACACCTCATCCGCCCCTGCGGGGCACCTTCCCCTCAAGGGGAAGGCCATACGCACACCGCACAACACGACACACACCGTATAAACACAGACCCCCCGAAGTGTCCGCCACGGACACTTCGGGGGTTCTATCATAATTTCTTACACGCGTTTGACGCTGAGCGTCACGGTCTCGCCGTTGATATCCCACTCTTTCACGTAGGCATCGGCGGGAAGTTCGTCGTTCGGGAACAAGAGGGTCAGTGCATCCGACAGCACCGCGGCGCAGAGTTCGTCGGCGGCGTTTGTGATGACGTCCGCCATCTCGCTGTCCGCTTGCGCGGTCACGGTGATGCGGTCGGTCACTTCAAAGCCCGCTTCCTTACGCATCGTCTGCAGTTTGCTGATCAGCTCACGCACGTGGCCTTCCGCGATCAGTGCGGGGGTGAGGGCGGTGTCGAGTGCCACCGTCACGCCGTTTTCGGTGAGGGTGAAGAACCCTTCCTTCTGCTCGGTCTCGATCAGCAGATCTTCGGGGGCGAGAACGATATCCGCGCCGTCGATGGCGAGAGTGAGCGCACCCTTTTCGTCCAGTTCCGCTTTCGCGGCGGAGCCGTCCAAGTTGGAGAGCGCCTCACGGATCGCGCCGAGCTGTTTGCCGTACTTCGGACCGAGCGTCTTCAGCTGCGGCTTGAATTTATAGGACACGAAGCCCGCGGTATCGTTCGTAAACTCGACCGCTTTCAGGTTGAGTTCGTCACGGATGATGGCGATGCATTCCGCGTTCGGCTCGTGATCCGCCTGCACGTACATCTTCGCGAGCGGCTGGCGGTTTTTACGATTGGAGCCGTTACGCGCCGCACGGCCGAGCACGACCACCTTCAGCACTTCGTCCATATCCGCTTCGAGCGCCTTATCGATCAGCGCGGTATCCGCCACGGGGAAGTCGCACAGATGCACGCTTTCGGGAGCGGTCGCATCGATCGAGCAGACGAGGTTGCGGTAGATCTCTTCGGTCATGAACGGGATCATGGGGGCGGCGGTCTTTGCGATGGTGACGAGCGCGGTGTAGAGGGTCATGTACGCGTCGATCTTATCCTGCTCCATACCCGCTGCCCAGAAACGCTCACGACCACGGCGGACGTACCAGTTGCTCATTTCGTCCACGAAATCCTGCAAGGCACGCGCCGCTTCGGGAATGCGGTAGTTCGCGAGGTTATCGTCCACTGCCGCCACCGTGGTGTTCAGGCGGGAGAGCAGCCAGCGATCCATCACACCGAGTTTCGCGGCGTCGAGAGTATATTTGGTTGCGTCGAAATTGTCAATGTTCGCATACAGCACGAAGAACGCGTAGGTGTTCCACAAGGTACCCATAAACTTGCGCTGACCTTCTACCACCGCTTTGTCGTGGAAGCGGTTGGGCAGCCACGGCGCGGAGTTGATGTAGAAGTACCAACGGATAGCATCCGCACCGAAGGATTCCAGCGCGTCAAACGGATCGACCGCGTTACCCTTCGATTTCGACATCTTCTGACCGTTTTCATCCTGCACGTGACCGAGCACGATGACGTTCTTGTACGGTGCTTTGTTGAAGATGAGGGTGGAGATGGCAAGCAGGGAGTAGAACCAACCGCGGGTCTGGTCCACCGCTTCGGAAATGAAGTTGGCGGGGAACTGCGCTTCGAACAACTCCTTGTTTTCGAACGGATAGTGATGCTGGGCAAACGGCATGGCACCCGAGTCAAACCAGCAGTCGATCACTTCGGGTACGCGGTGCATTTCCTTACCGCAGTGCGGGCAGGGGAAGGTGACAGCATCAATAAAGGGACGGTGCAGTTCAATATCCTCGGGGCAGTCGGGGGCGAGTTCACGCAGCTCCGCAATACTGCCGACCGAATGATAGTGCCCGCATTCGCATTCCCAGATATTCAAAGGGGTGCCCCAGTAACGGTTGCGGCTGATGCCCCAATCCTGCACGTTTTCCAGCCAGTCGCCGAAACGGCCTTTGCCGATGCTTTCGGGGATCCAGTTGATGGTGTTGTTGTTGCGGATCAGATCTTCGCGCACGGCGGTCATCTTGATGAACCACGAATCGCGCGCGTAGTAGATGAGCGGGGTGTTGCAACGCCAGCAGTGGGGATACTCGTGTTCAAACACGGGAGCGTCGAACAACAGACCGCGCGTCTCAAGATCCACGAGGATCGGACGGTCGGCCTCCTTGCAGAAGGTGCCTGCCCACGGGGTCTCTTTGGTCATTTCGCCCTTGCCGTCCACCAACTGCACGAACGGCAGATCGTAGTTGCGGCCGACGTTCGCGTCGTCTTCACCGAAGGCGGGGGCAATATGTACCACGCCGGTACCGTCGGTCAAAGTGACGTAATTATCGCAGGTGACGAACCAGCACTTCTTGTTCGGGGCGACGAAATCGAACAGCGGTTCGTATTCTTTGTATTCGAGCGCTTTGCCGGGGAAGGATTCCAGCACGGTAAACGGCTCTTTCAGCACCGATTCCGCCAGTGCCGCCGCCATGTAGTAGACGGTACCGCTTTCGGTCTGCAGTTTCACGTATTCGTGTTCGGGATGCACGCACAGCGCCACGTTCGAAGGCAACGTCCACGGGGTGGTCGTCCACGCGAGGATGTAGGCGTCTTCCTCCTTCACCTTAAAGCGCACCACGGCGGAACGCTCTTTCAGCGTTTTGTAGCCCTGCGCCACTTCGTGGGACGAGAGCGGGGTGCCGCAACGCGGGCAGTAGGGGACGATCTTAAAGCCCTTGTACAAAAGGCCCTTGTCGTAGATCTGTTTCAGTGCCCACCATTCGGATTCGATAAAGTCGTTGTGATAGGTCACGTACGGATCGTCCATATCCGCCCAGAAACCGACGGTACCCGAGAAATCTTCCCACATACCCTTGTATTTCCAGACGCTTTCTTTACACTTCTGAATGAACGGCTCGAGACCGTATTCTTCGATCTGCTCCTTGCCGTCGAGCCCGAGCAGTTTTTCCACTTCCAACTCCACCGGCAGACCGTGGGTGTCCCAGCCCGCTTTGCGGGGGACCATGCAGCCTTTCATGGTGCGGTAGCGCGGGATCATATCCTTGATCACGCGGGTAAGCACGTGGCCGATGTGTGGTTTGCCGTTCGCCGTCGGCGGGCCGTCGTAAAACACGTACGGTTCACCCTTGGCGCGGGCTTCGATACTCTTCTCGAAAATGCGGTTTTCTTTCCAGAATTTTTCCACCGCTTTTTCGCGTTCCACAAATTTTAAGTCGGTCGGTACTTTATTGTACATTCCCATAACCTCCGTAAGGTATATTTACACACATAAAAATAATATAACACATCTCTTTTAAGGTTGTCAACTGTTTATTGACAAGCCGTGACGAAGAATGGTATACTAAAACAAAAACCGAAAGGATTGGATGATATATGACAGACGTAGCCATTCGTTTGGTAAAAGACGGTGCCGTTGTGCCGACCTACGGCTCGGCGGATGCGGCGGGTGCCGATCTGTACGCGTGTCTCGAAGCGCCCGTGACCGTTGAAGCGGGGCAGACGGTGATGATCCCCACGGGGGTGGCAATGGCGATCCCGCAGGGGTTGGTCGGGTTGGTGTACGCCCGCAGCGGGCTTGCGACCAAACGTGGGCTGGCACCCGCCAACAAGGTCGGCGTGATCGACAGCGACTATCGCGGCGAGATCTTCGTGGCACTGCACAATCACGGTGCGGCGGCGCAGACGGTGGAGCACGGCGAGCGGGTGGCGCAGTTGGTGCTCACTCCGTACGTTACGGCGGCGTTCCAAACGGTGGAGTCGCTGGATGACACGGTGCGCGGTGCGGGCGGCTTCGGCTCGACGGGAAAGTGAGATGAGCGCTGTGACTGTGCGAAAGGCAGAGGTGCGGGACGTTCCCCGTATCGGAGAGTTGCTGTGTCAGGTGTGTAACGTGCATGCCGCAGGGCGTCCCGACTTGTTCCGTGCGGGTGCACGAAAATACGCCGACGAGCAGTTGGAAGAGATCGTAAAACAAAACGACCGCCCCATTCTGGTGGCGGTCGACGAGGACGATCGTGTGTTGGGCTACGCGTTTTGTCAGCTGCAGGAGGGCGGAAAACACCATGCGTTGCACGACGTAAAGACATTGTATATCGACGATCTGTGTGTGGATGAGACCTGCCGCGGACAGCATATCGGCCGAACGCTGTACGAGGCGGTGCTGGCGCTGGCGCGGGAGCGCGGGTGCTACAACGTGACCTTGCACGTGTGGAACTGCAACACCCCCGCGATCGGCTTTTACGAAGCACTCGGCATGCAATGCCGACAAATGGAGATGGAAACGGTGTTGTGAGGTTTGCGCGTAGCGTAACATCGTTGGCGGAGCCACATCGTTTACACCGCAAGGGGTAACATCGTTTTTGCCGCAGGCAAAACATCATTTGCGATTTATCGCAACATCATTTTGTGTCCGCTGTCGCGGAATGATGTTGACCTAAAGGTCAAATGATGTTTGCGGTTGCACCGCAAAACGATGTTGTGTCCTCGCGGACACAAACACAAAACAAAAAAGCAC
>CAZESL010000061.1:0-13391 GCA_964515215.1 uncultured Eubacteriales bacterium | reverse complement strand
TTCCAAAATGATATCCTTCGCCGCGACCCACGGTTTCAGCGCACCCGTCAAATTCACACGCACCATCTTCGGGTAGGTGATGTAGTACGTGCCGCCGCCCATCGCGACCGCGACGTCCAGACCGCCCGCACCGAACGCCAGCATACCGATACCGCCGCCCGTGGGGGTGTGGCTGTCGGAGCCGATCAGCGTCTTACCGGGGATGCCGAACCGTTCCAAATGCACCTGATGGCAGATACCGTTGCCGGGACGGGAGAAATACAAACCGTGCTTCTTGCAGACCGACTGGATATAGCGGTGGTCGTCCGCATTCTCAAACCCCGTTTGCAGGGTGTTGTGGTCGATATACGCAACCGAGAGTTCGGTCTTCACGCGCGGCACGCCCATCGCTTCAAACTCCAAATACGCCATGGTACCCGTGGCGTCCTGGGTCAAAGTCTGGTCGATGCGCAAGCCGATCTCGGCACCTGCCTTCATTTCACCGCTGACAAGGTGAGAGGCGATCAATTTTTGTGCTATGGTATACCCCATACATTTCACTCCTAAAGACAATATATTTTTATTATAACGGATACTTGTCCGTTTGTAAAGTCCACAATACCACAAAAAAGCGCGCCGTTTTCGGCGCGCTCTTTGTTTTATTTTATGTATAACAATCTCTCCTTTCATTTATCCGAGATAGGAAAGCGGCAATTCCGCCCATAGATAGTCCGCTCGTTCCGTAAAACGTTCAAACGTCAAAGTAACTGCATCCTCTATCACTGTCACTCCTATAAAACGCCAATCGGAAAGGGTGGGTGCGTCCACACTTTCAACCCCCACGGCGTTGCGATCGCAGGTGAAAAACTCGTATTCTTCGGCGTACGCTTCCCCCGTTTGATACCACTGCGCCACGGTCTCCCATCCGTCTTTCAACAACGCTTCATACGTGACCTCTTCCCCGCTTTGCATATCGAAATAGTAGTTCGCACCGTAGGAGGAGGGCAACTCCTTATCCGCACCAAAGGGATAAAACAGTCCCGCCGTTGCCTCAAGCCATCGGCCGCCCAACAGCGAAAGACCCATTTCGACCCCTTCCGCACCGGTATACGTCGTGTGGTAATACTTCGAAAAATAGTCTTCCGACAACTCTTCGGCACAGAGTTCTCTCAAACGGTCGTTGATCTTGGTGGCGACAGCCGTATCATAATATTGCGTATCCAGCAATTCGGCACTGCATCCTTGCATAAGGGGATACGCTTTTTTGTACGGTGCCGCCGACCAAATATATTGTTTTACCTCTATTCCGTCTTCAAACACACCGCCCATGTCACGCGGTATCGAAAGCACCGAGTTTTCATACAGATCGGGAACGTCGATCGTAACGTACCCATTGACGTGATAACTGTTCGCACCGAACAGCACACGATCCAATCCGAACGTTTCGTGCGAAGCGTGCAACCCAACGAAAGGCTTTTTCAATTCTAAAGCATAGTCGCCGAACACTTCATTTTCCATTTCCGCCCGTTTTAAGCCACGATGCACCGCACGGTTAAGCATCGGCACAAAATCCTCTCCTTGGAAGAACAGGTCGGAGTAAGCGATCTCCTTCCCCGCTATCAGATCGTACAACTTGCTTTGCACTTTTTCGTTCGAAGGCGCATCATCCGACGTGTATACCACAACCGACAAATACCCGTTAATGCACTCCACCGTCACATGCGTGCCGTATCGCGTTAAGCCCAACATGTCTTTTTTTGTCGTTTCAATAAAGGCGTTGATCTCCTCTTGCAGGTCTGTGTTCTTCAAGCCGAAAAGGCGGTCATCGTCATCTAACATGTAATCTCTCACCGAATAATACAACATCGAAGGAACGTACCCTTCGGGACGCGCCACGCCCGTACCCACCGCACTGTACAGTTGCTCCTTTTCTTCCTCTATCGGTCGCAGCGGCACGTATCCCGCCGCCTGCACCGCACGCTGTCCTTCGTCGGACAACACCCATTCGGTCAGTTTCCGCACAGGAGAGTCGGCAGGCTGTGCTTGGCTATATACGATATAGTTGCAACTGACTAAGGGATAACTGCCGTCCGCCATCGTTTCTTTGGTCGGTTCCACTCCGTCCACGTGAATGAATTTGATCTCGTCACCGTTGCCGTACATATCCGCGGCATACGTATATACCGAGTAGCCGATGGCGTTTTCCGCGTTGTCGTAATACGCCACGGCATCCATCAACTGCCCCATGGTGGTTGGCACAAATTCGGTGACGGGTTCCATCAGCGGGGTATCCCCCATAAAGATCTTAATGTAGTTTTGGCTGCCCGAAGTCTCATTGCGCTGATACGCCGCAATGGGCGCGTCGTTGCCGCCGACTTGCTTCCAGTTGGTGATCTTGCCCGCGTAGATATCCCGCAGTTGCTGTTGCGTGAGTGCGTTCACGGGGTTGTTCGCATTCACCACAAACACGAAGCCTTCCGCCGCAACGGGTACTTGCTCCAACTCTACACCTTTTTCGAGCGCGTTTTGTATCTGTTCGTCCGACATCTGTACCGTGAGGATGAGATCACAAGCACCCGCCAACAAACCGTTATACGAGCCGTAGGTGCTGTTGTGGTCGACCTGCTTTTCCGCCTCTTCCTGCGTGATACCGAGAAGCGCCGCACGGATACCCGCTTCAAGCGGGATGGTGGAGGTAGACCCATCCATCTTCGGCATATGTTTTGCCCAATCGAACGACGGCTCTTCCGTATTCACCGTCGTGGTCGTCGTACCGTCGGTCGTGGTAACATCAGCAGTCGTCGTAGTCGTCCCGCCCGTCGGCGGTGCGGGAGAGACCGTCGGCTGACACGCCGTGAGAAACAGCAACACCGATACTAATATCCAAACGCTTACTTTCTTCATAGCGTTCCTCCTTTCGGTTATTTCTTAATGCAGGTAGTGGGCAGTTGAATCTTGCAATACTGCCATTCCGCATCGGCATCAACATCCAATTTCAAGGTCAACATGCCGTCTTCGCAATCCGTACGCGCCCAAAACCGCCCGTTAATATCCTCTGCTGTACCGTCTTTTGTCACCATATCGTCGTTTTCCAACACAAAGCGTGCCTGCTCCTGCCAATTTTCAACCAACAGATCGGTATACGGCACTTCTTCACCGGTATTACGGTCAAACAGCACGGTTTCATATATATTCGGGCTTACGCGACTCGTACTGCAGTTCCCGTACAGCATCAGCCAATTCTCACCGATTTCGTATAGGAAAAACAGGTTGCCGTAAGAAGCGTTGATTTCTTCGTCATAGTGCTTTCGTATCGCCTCGATCGACCAACGGTCGCTAAAGCGTTTTTGTACACACTGTTTTACCGCCGCATGCACTGCTTCTCCGTACGTTTCGGCACGCGGCAGCGCCACACCGATCCCATCCGACAGTCGATACCATTCGACCGTTGCGGGGATCATCGTCCACTCGCATAAGACCTCTACCGTTTCCTTAAACATTCCCTGCATATCGTTCGCGATCGACAGTACCGACATCGGATAGAACGTCGACATACCCACGTGATGTGCGTACATGCCCGATCCCCAATAGATCGTATCTAACGTATAGTTTTGATGCCCTTGCGGAAAAGTGTAAAACGGCGTCTCTTCATAATACGCATCGGGAACACCGTGGGTGTTATGGATCGCGCGACGCATCGCTTCACACATCGGGTCATAATAATTCACGCCCTTGAAAAACAAGTCGGAAAACGCGATACGTTTCTTTACCGTAAGATCGTACAATGCTGTGTGCGTCAACGATCCCGCATACATTCGCACCGAAAGATACCCGTTGACGGCCACGGCACTGCCGCGCACCGTCTTTTTCGTAAGTGCGTTCAGTTCAGCCTCCGCGGCGGTAATGTATGCGTTGATCTCGGATTGTAGCGCCGTATCGGTCAGCCAGTCGGGCAGCACGATCTTGCCGTTCTTTTCTTCCAATTCTAAATAGGCGCTGTATTTCAGCAAGGACGGCGCGTAATCCGTCGGTTTTTCCCTTCCCGTTCCCGGCACGTTATACATCGCCCATTCCGCGTTTGTGAGGGTGGGCGGCGTACCGTTTAACGTTACGGTATCCGTCACCAAAGCGGCGGTCGTCGTAGTCGTCGGCATCGGCAACTTGCCGCCGAGTGCTGTCTTTCCTGCCGTAGTGGCGTTCGTATCCCCCGACGGCGGTGCGGGAGAGACCGTCGGAGTGCAAGCAGAAAGAAACAAAAGCGTCAAAACCAACAACCAAATGCCTACCTTTTTCATAACGGCCCCTCCTTTAAACTATTCGAATTTACAGCGACCAGTCTACGTAGTCGAACGGAATGACCGCCGTCACGAGCGGCACGTCGCCGTTTGGCAATGCCAGATTCAAGAGATATTCTCCATTGGTCTGTATGAAATACATCGGCATGGCGCCCTCAATATCGGGCGGCGCAGACAGACGCGACTCCTCTTCACGTAAGCCGAAATAATAGCAGCCGTCAAACGAAGAGTCATACCACGCAGCGGCGCTCTCCCAACCGTCCTTCAAGAAGTGATCGTACGGCACTTCCTCACCCGTCTCACGGTCAAAATAGGCGAACACACCGTACGCAAGGTCACCCATAGACCCAATATTGCGGTCAATGCTGAATTCAAAATAGCGGTCACCTATCTCCCGACAACCGGTGTACCCGTAGCCCATGGATTGTTTATGCGGATGGTCATACCCTTTTACGCGTAGGTGCCACGCATTCATCGCATCGATCGAAACGTACTTCTCACAGATATCCAAGATCGCCGCGTTGATCTTTTCGACAGGGCAATCGGGATACCGCGTCACGTCTAACAGTCCCAACACGTCGTTGGTGTTTTCCAACCGATGGTTTACCGTATGGGCAGGATACGCGCTGAAGCAGCGTTCGATCTTCTCTGCCTCAAACACGCCTTGCATATCCCGTGCGATCGAAAGCACGCTGTCGTTATGTAACCCCTCGACCGTGGCGTAGATATCCTGCCCGATGTGATACGCACCGTTCGGCAGAAATACACGGTCCAGATAAAACGTCGTGTGATCGGCTTTCAACCCCGTAAATGCCTCAGGATTGATCTCACTGCCGTAAGGTGCGGCATCTTCTGCATAGACCACCGCTTGTTGGATCGCTTTTTGTATACAGCGGTTAAGGGTAGGCACGAACGCTACGTCTTTGAAAAACAGGTCGGAAAATTGAATGCGTTTTCCCTCATACAGATCGTACAGCACAATGGCGCCGCCGACCTCTACCGACATATACCCGTTTACCACGTCCACTTGTGAAAGATACGTTTCGGTCTCGTGTTCTGCGATAAACGCGTTGATCTCGTCCTGCAACGCCGTGTTGAGGAGACCCGTCACTTTTTCACCGTAGGGTATCGTCACACGGTACGATATTACATCCGGTACAAAGTTTTTCGGCTTTTCCATGCCCGTTCCCACCGCGTCGTACTTCGGCTTTGCCGCAGGCTGTGCGACAGTCGTGGTCGTGGTCACGGTGGTATCGGTGGTGGTCGTATCCCCCGACGGCGGTGCGGGAGAGACCGTCGGGTTGCAAGCGGCAAGAAACACGAGTGCCGAAACCAAAAGCCAAATACTTACTTTTTTCATAACGATCTCTCCCTTCACGCCGCCTCACGCTTATTGCGCGGGTGCCAATTCGTCCACGTTGATCTTATCCGACAGCGGTACGTAGCCCGCCGCCTGCACCGCCGCTTGACCTTCGTCGGTCAGCACCCATTCCACCAGTTTACGCACGGTGGAATCGGCAGGTTCTTCCTTGTTAAACGCCATGTAGTTGTAGCTGAGCAACGGGTAGGTGCCGTTTGCCATCGTTTCCTTGGTCGGTTCCACCCCATCGACGTGGATGAACTTGATCTCGTCGCCGTTGCCGTACATATCCGCGGCGTACGCGTACACCGAGTAGCCGATGGCGTTTTCCGCGTTGTCGTAATACGCCACCGCATCCATCAACGCGCCCATGCTGGAGGGGATAAATTCGGTGATGGGATCCATCAGCGGGGTATCCCCCATGAAGATCTTGATGTAGTTCTGACTGCCCGAAGTCTCATTGCGCTGATACGCCGCAATGGGCGCGTCGTTGCCGCCGACCTCTTTCCAGTTGGTGATCTTACCGGAGTAGATATCCCGCAGTTGCTGTTGCGTAAGCGAATCCACGGGGTTGTTCGCATTCACCACGAACACGAAGCCTTCCGCCGCGATCGGCACCTGTTCCAGTTCTACCCCACGGTCGGCGGCGGTCTGCACCTGCTCCTCCGACATCTGCACCGTGAAGATGAGGTCACACTCGCCGTTCAGCAAATTCTCGTACGAGCCGTAGGTGCTGTTGTGGGTGACCTGCGCCTCCGCTTCTTCGAGCGACACGTCGAGCAGGGCGGCACGGATACCCGCTTCGAGCGGAATGGTGGAGGTCGAGCCGTCCATCTTCGGCAGGTTTTTCGCCCAATCCGGCGTAGGCTTCGACGCTTCTGCCGTCGTCGTAGTAGTCACCGCCGCAGTCGTGGTAGGATCCCCCGACGGCGGTGTGGGAGAAACCGTCGGATTACACGCTGTCATACCCAGAAGTAACGCCGACACCAAAGCCCCAATTGTCCATTTTTTCATAACGATTCCTCCTTTTTTCTTTCTGATTTCAGTATACAGCACCCACCATACGCCGTCAAGTTACAATTTTGTAACCTTTTCACAAAAAATACGGCCTCCGTTGACGGAAACCGTATTTTTTGTCGTTATTCTACATACCCTTTCAGGACTTTCAAGGTGTTCCATACGCCGTCGATGTGACTGCGCTCGTATCCGTGGCTGGCGTATACCCCCGCGCCGATCAACCCGTGGCGAATATCGCACCCCGCACGCAAGGTCGCTTCCACGTCACTGCCGTAACTGGGATACACGTCCACCGCGTAGTCGGCGCCTTCACGCTTGGCGGCTTCTATGAGTTTGCCGACCACTTCGTAACTGTACGGCCCACCCGAATCCTTGGCACAGATGGACACCTGCTTTTCGGTACACTGTAACCCGTCACCGACGCACCCCATATCCACACTGATGGCTTCGGTAACACCGTGAGGCACCGAAGCCGAGCCGCCGTGCCCCACTTCTTCGTACACCGTCACGTGCACCCACACGCGGCATTTCGGTTTTGTGCCGCTGTCCTTCAGCCACTTGGCAAAACCAAGCAGGATACCCACCGACAGTTTATCGTCCAAGAAGCGACTTTTGATGTACCCCGAAGCGGTCACGCGGGTGCGCGGGTCGAAGCACACCATATCCCCCACTTCGATACCGAGTGCGCGGGTATCCTCTGCCGACGCAGTATCCTCGTCCAACACCACTTCGGTGGAATCGAAGGTGCGCTTGGTATCGGCAAACGCGTTGTTGACGTGCACCGAGGCGTTGCACAACTGCAACGTCCCTTCCACCACACGACCGTCGCGGGTATACACCCGCACGTTCTCGGTTTCGGTGTTTTCGGCACGCAGACCGCCGAGGTTGGTCAGCCGCAGGCGGCCGTTACCTTTCACCTCCGCCACCATCGCGCCCAGAGTGTCGGCGTGTGCTTCCAGCAACAGCCCTTCACCCTCACCGCCGAGGTCGATAAGCACCCCGCCTTTTTGGGTCAGCGTTGCTTCGTACCCCAGCGCGGAAAACGCCTCCTTCACCCACGCGGCGGCCGATGCCGTAAAACCCGTGGGGCTGTCGATCGCGAGCAGTTCTTTGGTTTGTTCGGTCGCATAGACCGCGTAATCTCTATTCATTGTTACTCCCCTTTCAACATCCATTCTAATACGTATTGAATATATTCATCCCAAAACTCCCACGAATGGGTACCCGCCGATTCACGGTAGGTGAAATCGTAGCCGTTTTGTTCCAGTTTCGCTTTCAAACTGCGGGTGTTCTCATAAAGAAAATCTTCCGTGCCGATGCCCATATAAAGCCGCGGGCGGTTGGGGTCATCCTTGCAACGGTCTGCCAACCACAAAAGATCATCTTCGTCGGGCACCTGCATCTCGTCCCCGAAGATGGGACGCATCACCTCGGAAAGCCCGCGTTTAATGTCTCCTACCGGCGAGAGACCCGCCCCTGCCGAAAAGGTATCGGGTTCACGCAGTGCCATTTTCAACGCGCCGTAACCACCCATCGAAAGCCCTGCCACGAAATTGTCTTCCCGCTTATCCGACACACGGAAAAACTCACGGATCAGCCGCGGCAATTCTTTGGCAATATAGGTGTAAAATGCCATACCGTATTTCATATCGCAATAAAAGCTCTTGTCTGCACACGGCATCACCACACAGATCCCGTATTCAGCGGCGTACCGTTCAATGGAGGTACGGCGCAACCATATCGTCTGATCGTCGCTCAATCCGTGCAACAAATACAAACATTTATACGCCGTGTCGTCCGCTTCGTTGGCGATGCCGATCTCCCCTTGCGACGAGCGTTGCGGGATGATCACTTTCACTTCCGTCTGCATACCGAGCGCTTCGCTGAACACATTTAACGTCACCAATGCCATAGTTATTTCCCTCCGTATACGATGCCTGCTTTTTGCTTGATAGTATCCATACAGGTGTGCACCTCTGCCGCGAGTGCCGATGCACGGTCGTATTCCGCGCGATCTTCACCGCGGATGAAAGCGGCAAACGCCGCGGCCTCACGGCTCATCAACCGCTCTTTCGGCTCGTCCGCGAACAGCCGCGTCTTCACCCCGTTTTGCACGAGATACGCCCCGACGTACAGCCCGATGCGCTCGATCACGAGTGTGCCTTTATCCCCCGTGATCTCCGAACCGACAGCACTGTGCCCCACCTTCGTGTAGGTCAGTGCGGCGGAAAAACGGCCGTAATCGAACAGTGCCGTGCCGCCGCTGTCCGCACCGTTCGGCAGATAAGACGCGGTCGCCGTAATGTTTTGCGGAACCCCCAGCAGATCCACCGCCGCATACACACAGTATACGCCGAGATCCATCAGCGTACCCGCCGAAAGCGACATATCGAAAATATTCACCTGTTCCCCGCGTTGTAACGCGTCGTACCGACCGGTAAGCTGTGCGAAATCGAGACGTGCCGACGCAATATTACCGATGGCGGCGAGTGCCTCCTTGATCGCCGCTCGCCCCGTGACGTACAACGGGATGATCGCTTCCATATACACGAGTCCGCGTTCGTCCGCCAGCGCTTTTAAACGGCGGTACTCCGCCGCAGACGCCGCAATGGGCTTTTCACAAATTACGTGCTTACCCGCCCTCAACATCCGTTCGGATTGCGGCACGTGACAGCTGTTGGGAGACGCAATATACACCGCCTCGATATCGGGCGCCGCCGCGAGGGCTTCAAGATCGGTATACACCCTATCGCATCCGTGCTTTTGGGCAAAGGCGCGTCCCGTTTCCTCTTCGCGGGAATACACTGCCGCGAGCGTGAATTCGCCGCTGATGGCAGCGCCCGCAATAAATTGATCCGCGATCGTTCCGCGTCCGATGGTAGCATACCGTATCATGCTATCACCTCATACGAAAACATTTCACAGTGCAGTTTCACCCCCACGTCCACGCCCTGCGGCAACAACGCAAGGGCGATAAAGATATCCTCGTCACACGCTCCCGAGAGGTCGTGCAAATAGGCGTATTCACCCTCAATTTTTGAAACGACGTAATCTTTGGGTTCCATGCGGTGTCCTCCTTGACAAACGAAATGAATGATGGTATTATGCAGAAAAAACAGCGGAGATGATAACGTATGAATGAATTCGGACGTCACGAGATCGTGAGCCACGAGACGTTCGGTCTTCCCGCACTTACCCGAAACTTCACGGTCGTGCAGATCACCGACGTGCACATCAGCGCCGCTTATGAGCGTGATAACGTAGTTCCCTTCCGAAAACAACGAGTTTGCGTGCAAACCCGTTGTTTTTTCGTTAAAACGTCTTTCCGTAATTGTATTTCATGGGGAGACCTTCTTTGTAAAGGTGTGCGTCCGACGAATGTACCAACACTTTCGGCACGGCAAAGTCGCCGTACTCACAGAAATCAATGGTGGTCATCCCCGTGTGGCAGAGATCGTACCGTGTACAAAAAATAGGATACGGAATATCCAACAGACAACTCAAAAACGCAATGCCAAACCCTTGATGGGCAAACAACGCCACCCGTTCTTTGTTCGGCTTCACGATCTTGTAACGCCCCGTGTACCGCTCGTGTTCATACCCCAGCGACAAAAAGAAGGCGTCCACGTCATCGTACAGCGCCTCAAACCCCGCTTTAAATTCCGTAAGTTCGGGATGTTCATACCAACGGTGTCCCAATTCGTACACTTCGGGTGTGGTGAACAACCGTATGTGCTTACCGCTGTAAAACGCCCACGTGTTGACTCCGTCCTCGTTATACGTAGCGGTACGCCGCCATGCTAGCCCTTCTTCGGCAAAGGCGAGTTTGGTCGGCTCACCGAGACGCAGTAACTCACAGGTCGGCTTGCTCGTCAAATACGCGCGATTGGACGTGGAAGAAAACACCTTGTCCACCCCGTGCAGTGCCAAGCGTTTGCCCACCGCCTCCGCCTGCCGCTCACCGAGCGGGGTCAGCGAGTCGGGATCGTAAATGGGATCGCCGTGACGAATGTAATGAAACAACATGACTATCACCTCTATAATCTTATACGATACTTTTATAACCAACCTTTCACCTACGAAAGCAAGGTGAAACCGTCGGCAAATTCAAAGGTAAAGATACCGATCAAAAAGACCAGCACGATGATAAGCGGCAACACGTAGGTCACGTACGGGCGGATCCAACGCCCCACTTTCAAACCCTTACCCGTGTTGACTTCTTGCAGAAAGTTGTCGAAGCCCCACCCCATCTTACTCACGCAAAACAGCACGAAGCAGAGTGAGCCGAGCGGCAAAAGGCAATTGCTGACCAGAAAATCTTCCAGATCCATCACGCTCGATTGAGACGTAAACGGGGTGAAACCCGACCACAGATTAAACCCAAGCGCACACGGGACCGACAGCAGAAGGATCGCCGCCGTACTGACCTGCCATCCACGGGCATTTCCACACGTTGCCGACACCGATCGCGCAACCCGCGCTGAGCAAAATGAAGCCGAGACGGCTTCCCAAACGTTCTCTTTCCATATCCTAACCTTATTGACCTTTCGTTTTCAAACACGTGTACAGCGCATTACGCATTTTGCCTTGCATCTCCACACTCCAACTGTGGCTGTGCTGAAAATACGTAAGCGAGAGTTTGTTTTCGGTATCCACCATCGAAAATCCGCCTGCTGCGCCGTCCCAGCCGAACTCCCCCACGGGACTGAGCGATCCGCTCACCGCAGGGTCCATATGGGTGCGCACGCCCAGCCCGTAGCCGTAGCCCGTGCGCAACTCGTGAAAATCGTCGAGCGACTGTCCCGTGAGATGGTTCGTCCCCATTAAGCGCACCGTTTCTTCTTTCAAAATACGGTTGCCGCTCTTGCCCACACCGCCGCACGCGAGCGCATCCAAAAACAGCGCGTAATCTGCGGTACATGAGCAAAGTCCCGCACCGCCGCTTTGATATTCATCGGAGATATTATAGACACACTCTATCCCCTGACGCACGGGCACACCGTTTTCGTAGGCATACCGTGCCGCCAACCGTGCGCGTGAGGCTTCGTCCTGCGGTACGCCAAAGGCGGTATCCTGCATACCGAGCGGGAGAAAGATGTGGTTTTTCATATAGTCGCCCAGACGCTCGCCGGACCAGATCTCCACCAGCGCGCCCAGCACGTCGTGGCACAAGCTGTAGCGAAAGCGCGTGCCCGGCTCAAACCCCAGCGTTTTGCCCGCCATCGCTTCGACCAACTGCACCGTACTCTTTCTGCCCGCCGCAAGCGACGCTTGAATATTCGCATCAAACATATCGTAATCGAGACCACCCTGCATAGTAAACAGATCGATAATGCGAATGGGATTTCGGGCGTACCCGTCTTCCTTTACGTCCACGCGTTCTCCCACACTCTCGCCCGTGGTGATGCGGGCGGCATTGGCGGTATTCAACGCATCCCGCGTGATCTTCATCTTTTGGAACGCGGGTATATACCGTGAAAGTTCGTCGTCGAGCGAATACTTTCCTTGTTCAAGCAACTGCAACGCCGCCGTCACGGTAAACATCTTGGTCATCGAAAAGATAAGATACAACTCATTGCCGTTGATAGGCACGTTGTTTTCAATATCGCTTCGTCCCGCAAAATAGCGAAACAGCGGCGTATGGTCTTGATATACGATACAATCCACCGATGGGGTGTTACAAGTCTTCAAGATATCGTCTAAGCAATTACGCAAAAGGGTAAAATCCATTATACAGAAACTCCTTTACCGATTACTCTCTGTTCAAAAGCATACCACAGATTTCGCCGTTTTACAAGCCGAAAATGCCACAAAATTAGAAACCGCCGCGTCCGAAGACGAAGCGGTTACGTTTGCGTTTATTTGTGCTTTTTGTCGGCCTTCACGTTGTTTTTCACAAACAAGGTGTAGGTCACGTACTTATACGGTTTTATATAAAGTACCGTTTATACTCGGGCTGCGCTCTCAAATCGTTCATCAGATCTTCTTCGTTTTCAAACAACGAACAGGAATTCCCCGTATATCCTTCCCACATAGCAGGAAACGCATCTTCATGGGAACACGCATACTGCCACTCATCCTCGTCAAACGGACAAAGCACTTCCAAATGATACGTAAACAAGCCTCTTGCATCTTTCAAAATAACGTATCGCATCGCGCGATCCGTTGAATAGAAAACGTCGATTATTTCATCGCTGAAGAAATTCAATTGCTCGTCATACATGATTTCAACGATTTCATCCCACGAAGGCATCGGCGGTACGGGCCTTACCTCTTTTTCTTTCTTGAACAGTTTTTTAAGAAAGTTCATTTTTCACCAACTTCTACACGATCTTTCCAAAGAAACAAGCGATAGCGGCAACAGCAACAACCGCAAAAAAGATAGACAATCCGTATTTATCCGAAAAACTGACGTCATCCCACCGTATATTTTCGGGTGTCATTTTTTGGTGACACTCACTTTGGTGGACACAGTACATATGCTTCCACCGAAGCAGCGTACCAACGATGTTATATAGAGAAAAAAGAAAAAAACGAAATTCCCAAATACAGCACCGTTATACGGTTATTTCTTCCAATCGCTATAGGCACCCAAACACAAATCAACGGAAGAATATACCGATCACAATACGCAAGAAAAAGTATCCTACGCCTATCATTCTCCCACATCTCATCATCACCTTAAGCAGAGGAGGCATATCCGAACCCGATGTTAACGGGCCGATTTTCCCCTCGGCTGT
>CAZESL010000060.1:0-13433 GCA_964515215.1 uncultured Eubacteriales bacterium | reverse complement strand
CTGCCTTGGAAAGCGTATCGCTCGGTGCGCATGTGCAAAGTATCGACGACGGGGCGTTCTTTATGTGTGAACGGTTATACGATCTTTCGCTTCCGAATACGCTGACGACATTGGGCAGCAGTGCTTTTTGGTACTGCTCTTCTCTAACAGAGATTGCGGTTCCGAGTGTAGCGATAATCGAAGCGTATACTTTTGCCGATTGTGCGGCATTGCGGACGATTACGGTTGGTGCGGATTTACAAGAAGTCCGAAATCAGGCGTTTGCGCGGAGTGGAATCATTGATGTATACTATGGCGGCACACATGAGGACCGCACGGCTATTGTGGTAAATGATGTTGATAATCATGCGTTCGTCAATGCGGAGTGGCATTACAGAGCGGGATGTGAACACGATTGGGATAACGCCTGCGATACGACCTGCAATTTGTGCGGTGCGGTACGTGAGGTCGAGCCCCATACACCTGTTGTGGATGAAGCAGTCGCGCCGACATGTACCGAAGATGGGTTGACGGTGGGTTCACATTGCGACGTGTGCGGTGAGGTGCTGGAGGCACAAACAACGGCGGCTGCTACAGGGCATATCTATGACGATGATCGGGATGCCGAGTGCAATGTGTGCGGCGAAAAAAGCAAAGTAGAGAGTGAAATCGTTGTTGGGGAAGTGGACGGGAACGGAAAAATCGATTCTACCGATGCGCGATTGGTGCTACAATATGCGGTGCAAAAGATTGACGGTGTGGCATTACAACTCGCGGCAGCGGACGTGGATGGTAACGGAAAGGTAGATTCAACCGATGCTCGCCTGATCTTGCAATACGCCGTAAAGAAAATTGACGCTTTTCCGAAAGCGTAAGACGATGCAATACGACCGACCGGAAGCGGATACCGTTTCAGTCGGTCGTATTTTTGCGTACATACAATTGTACAGAATGCGGGTGAGGTGTTGTGTCCGGTGTGCGGCATGTATGGGTGAAACCGGCAAACGAGTAACGACCTCGAAAAGGGCTTGCAAATCGACAAAAGTATGATATACTAAAAGGTGTATATTACAAGAGAGGATGTACCGACGATGGGAAAGATTATCGCGGTTTTTAATCAAAAAGGCGGTGTGGGGAAGACCACTACGGCGGTGAATCTCGCGGCGGCGGTAGCCGTGGCGGGACAGCGCACGCTTTTGGTGGATCTGGATCCGCAAGGGAACGCGACCAGCGGTGTCGGTGTGGATAAGCGGCAGACGGCCGCCTCGACCTACGAATTGCTGATCGGGGAAGCGGCACCGCAAAACGCAGTGGTGACCACCGCGTTTCAAAATCTGTCGGTGATCCCCTGCTCCACCCGACTGGCGGGTGCGGAAATTGAATTGGTGGATGCCAACCGCCGTGAAAATCGGCTGAAGGCGGCGCTCGCCGCCCTGCGCGAACAGTACGACTACGTGTTTATCGACTGCCCGCCCTCGCTCGGGCTTCTCAGCCTGAACGCACTGTGTGCGGCAGATACCTTCCTCGTACCGTTGCAGTGCGAGTATTACGCGCTCGACGGCATGTCCCAGTTGATGGCGACGGTGCGGCAGGTCAAACGTCTTTACAATCCCGCGCTCGACCTCGAAGGCGTGGTGCTCACGATGTATGACGGGCGGTTGAATCTCACCCAGCAGGTGGTAGCGGAAGTGAAGAAATTCTTCCCCCGCAAGGTGTTCGGCACCCCTATTCCGCGCAGTGTGCGGCTGTCGGAAGCGCCGAGTTACGGTCAACCCATTCACTACTACGACCGCGGCGGTAAAGGTGCCAAAGCCTATGCCGCACTGGCGGAAGAACTGATCAACAAAAACAAGGGAGGCGCGTTCTGATGGCGGCAAAAAAAGGCGGACTTGGTAAAGGGCTTGACGCACTGTTTTTGGAAAACAGTGCGGAAGAGGCGGGCAAGGTCGTATCGTTGCGTCTTAGTGAGATCGTACCGAACCGCGCACAGCCCCGTAAACAGTTTGACGAAGCGGCACTGGCAGAACTCGCGGATTCCATCGCACAACACGGGGTGATCCAGCCGCTTTTGGTGCGCCCGTTAGCAGACGGCACCTATCAGTTGGTCGCGGGCGAACGCCGCTGGCGCGCTTCGCGTATGGCAGGGCTGACCGAAGTGCCGGTGACCGTGCGGGAAATGACCGACAAGGAAGCCGCCCAACTGGCCCTGATCGAAAACCTGCAGCGCGAAGACTTAAATCCCATGGAAGAGGCGAACGGGTATCGCACCTTGATGGAGACGTATGAACTGACGCAAGAGGAGACGGCGCGGGTGGTGAATAAATCCCGCCCCGCCGTGGCCAACGCCTTGCGCCTTTTGAACCTACCCACCGCCGTGGCGGGCCTGGTGGAGAGCGGCCGCCTTTCGGCGGGACACGCACGTACCGTGCTGGCGTTTGAGACGGAGGAAGAACAGACCGCTGCCGCCGAAGAAGCGGTGACAAAGGGGCTCTCGGTGCGCGAGTTGGAGCGCATGGCGAAGAACGCGAAGAAGAAAGCCGCCGCGGAAAAGCCCGTGACGGCGTTTGCCAAAAACAGTTTTTACAGCGAAGTGGAACTGGCGCTGGCGGAACATCTCGGTCGCCGCGTACAGGTGATCGAAGGGAAAAAGGGCGGGATCCTGCAACTGGAATTCTATGACGAAGACGATTTGAAGGGGTTGGCAAATCAACTGGTCCCCTCGGAAAAATAAACGGGAAACACGGACGGGCGGAGGGGAACTTCCGCCCGCTTTTGCAGAAAGAAGGACAAACATGGCTGTTTTAGATACGGAATACACCTTTTCGATGCCGATGGTCACGCCGACCTACGATGCGGCGGCAAACGGGGAACTGCGTTTATCGGCGTTGTTACGTTGGCAACAGGAGATCGGGGAAAGACAGACGAAACGCTACCGCATGGATTGGCGCTCACTGGCGGCGGAAGGGGTCGCTTTTGTATTGGCGCGCGGGTGCGGGGTGATCCACCGCTTGCCGCAACACGGCGAAGAAGTGACGTTGCAAACGTGGAGCGATCATATCCACGGTGTGCAGTTTTTCCGTGGGTACCGCCTTCTGGATGCGGCGGGGGAGAAACTTACCGAGAGTATGGCGAGTTTTGCGTTGGTGGACGTGAACACCCACCGCCTGTGCCGTCCGTCGGTCATTGATATGCACGGTCTGCCGACCGCCGAGCAGGAGACGGCGTGTCCGCTTCCGCCCGCACTGAAAGATCTGCCGCCGATGGAAGCGGTCGGAGAGTGGACGGTGCATCACTCGTCGGTGGATTTTAACCGTCACTTGAACAACACGGTGTATGCCGATCTGCTGTGCGACTTTCTGCCTGCCGCCGTAAGGGAGATGCCGCCGAAAGGGTATGCGTTGCAGTATGTGACCGAAGCGCGGGAGGGGGATACCCTCACGCTGTATTACGGCGCGGCGGGCGAACACCATTTTGTGGAAGCACGGGTGGGAGAGACCCGTTGCTTTGTGGGAAGGCTCACGGTATGACGGTGCCGATACAAGAGCCGTCTCTTGCCGCGGCGTATGCCGCCGCGATGACAGCGAACGGTGACGGGATCGGCACCCTGGCCGAGCGCACCTTGCACGGTACGCTGAAATTTTGGTTACAGCCTGACGCGGCATTTCACGAAGCGGCAGTTGAGGGATGCGTAGCGGATATTTTTGACGGCGAAACGGTGACCGAAGTACAAACGGTGGGGCTGTACCCGTTAAAGAAAAAACTCGGCACGTTGCTTGCGCGGTATCCCGTGACGGTGGTGGTGCCGCTGCCGCACCGCAAGTGGGTGTGCTGGATCGATCCCGCAACGGGCGAGCGTGGGGAGAGCCGCCGTTCACCTAAGATCGGCAAACCGTGGGATATCCTGCCCGAACTGTTTTGGTTGACGGAGTTTTGGCAAACGCCCACCGCCCATCCGCTGACGGTGCGGATCCTCTTTGTGGATATGGAGGAATCCCGCCTGCAGGACGGCTGGGGCAACGGCGGCAAGCGCGGTTCACACCGTGCCGACCGCCTGCCGCTCGCCGTAGCGGACGAGATGACGGTGCAAAGCCTTGCCGACGTGGCAACGCTGTTGCCGCCGCTGGCGGAGACGTTTTGTGCCGCCGAACTGCAAAAAGCGCTCGGCCGTCGCGGCCGCACGCTGTGGCGGGCGGTACGCTGTCTGGAGGAGAGCGGCGCGATCAGCCGCCTGCCGAAAGAGGGACGCGCGGTGCGGTATCAAAAAGGATAAAAAACGACACCGAACGGGTTTTCCGTTCGGTGCGTGATTGACAAATATATTTTTTTATGAATGAATCGTTTTTTATGATGCACCTCTATATCTAACGGTGGGAAGGCGGTGTCTCTATTTACACGGCCCATCCGTTCACCGTGCCGTCACGACATCCTGTGTGCCGCGCGGTGGAGTTTTCTGTCGGTCGTTTTCACCGATTTTTCGCAGAGTGATTACTCTCGATCCGTTCGTCAAACGATGGTGGTCGCCGAACATACTTCTCACGGGTGTGTGCATCGCTTGAGATCACTGATGTTACGCCCTGTGCACGGGACTCATTCCTTTCACTTCAGTGGGTGGTTAATTTCAACAGATCACTTCCCGTACACGGGACTCATTCCTTTCGTTTTTCAAGTTTACGTTGGGTGGCCATTGCAGTCAGAATTCGTGTTACACCCGGATCACGGGACTCATTCCTTTCCGATTTGGTCACAGGGTCATGTTCAACGTATGAAAGGTTGCTGCCTCAAACCGATCTTTTATTTCGTTTCTGTTTGAGGTACAGCCCGACGAGAGGGCTGTATCGTTTCTTCACACTTCATCGGACTCACCTCTTTCTCAAATGGGGAAACAAAAAGATGCATAAACCGTTCTGTGGATTCGGCTTATGCATCGACATTGTAAGTTTTCAGCGGGTACCTGACCTTTTCCGGAGGGAGTGCCCACCGATACGATGCCAAACCGAAACGCGACGTTACGATCTTCATGGTGGCTTCACTCCTTTCTCCTTTTGTCACCTACAGTATAGCGGAAAAACACGGATATGTCAATAGTTTTGTACTAAGTTTTGAATGTTTGGGAAATGTGCACAAATGACGGCAGGATTCTTTGGATTTTGCGTCCTTTACCTTTATAATATAGCGAGAGGTGATCGGAATGGATATACGGTGCGTATGGGAGCACAACGGTGAGGATACTTTGCTGTATGCGGTGGATTTTCCGGGAGCATTTACCCGCGGAGCGAGCCTTGCGGAGGCGATGGGGAAAATGCCCTGCGAGATCACCGCGTACTGCCGTTGGGCAGGTACGGCCTGCCCCGACGGGGACGTGGCGGTAGTGCAGGATGCGGCGTGCTATCTCGCGATAGCGGATGCCGATTCCGACGTGCTGTTTGACACCGAGCGCGAACCACTCACGGCGATGGAATACGAGGTGCTGAAAAATCTGGCGCTCACATCTGCTGCGGACCTGCTTACGATGTACCGCTCGTTTTCGGACGCGGACGTCACCGCCGATCCGCCCCGCGAGACGTTTTACGGGGCGGTGCCGCGCAGTGCGCGGGCGATGTACGACCACACGAAAAACGTCAACGCGTACTATTTCGGGGAGATCGGCGTTGCGGCCGATAACGACGGGGATATCTTCACCTGTCGTCAGGCGGGATTTTCCGCACTGGAGGAGGATGCCGACTTTCTTGATGCACCCTGCCGCGAAGGGAGTTTCGGGGAGTGGTGGTCACTCGCCAAAGTGCTTCGTCGCTTTCTGTGGCACGATCGCATCCATGCCCGTGCCATGTGGAAGCTGGCACAAAAACTGGGGGATACCAAGGTGCAAAATACCTTCCAATTTTAAGGGGTAGGTTTTTGCAAGTTAATACTATTTGTAATACGAGAAGAAAATATAACAAAAAACAAGCGTTTCCCATGAGAAGACGCTTGTTTTTTATGGAGTCCTTGTTTACAACGGCAACACGGCGTAGCCATCGGTATGACGGGTAACACGCACGCCGAACGCGCGGGCGAGCGCGTCGCTCTCCACGGCGGCGTCGGGAGTTCCTTCAAAAATGACCGTGCCGTTTTGTATTACCACCACGCGATCGGCCAACGACAGCGCCAGCGGTAGGTCGTGCATCGCCGCCGCAACGGTGACCCCCTCGTCCCGCAGGCGGCGAAGCAGCGCCGCACATGTGAAAGCCGCCGCCGCATCCAGATGGGCGGTCGGTTCGTCCAGCAACAGGACGGACGCGCCCTGCGCCAGTGCCGCCGCGAGGTATACCCGCTGTTGTTCACCGCCCGAAAGGGTGGCGATGTCACGGGAGAGCAACGGTGTAATATCACACAGATCGATCGCCCGTGCGATGGCGGCGCGATCCTCCTTTCGCAGTGTGTGGGAAAGCCCGACGTGAGGGTAGCGTGCGCAGGAGAGCAGTTGTTCTGCCGTGAGTACGGGAGTCGGACGGGTCTGCGGCATAAACGCGACGGCAGACGCCCGCTCACGGGGCGAAAAAGCGTCGAGCGATCTCCCACCGAGCAAGATCTGCCCTGTACGCGCGGGAAGCAATCCCGCGAGCGTTTTCAAAAGGGTGGTCTTCCCGCTGCCGTTGACACCGAGCAATACGGTAATGTGTCCTGCGGGAATCGAAAGCGACAGATCACGGAGGATGGGTTCTTTGCGGTATCCGGCCGAAAGATCGGTTACACGGATCATACGTCCCCCTCCTTTCGCTTATATCCCAGTAACAGCATAAGGAAACACGGCGCACCGACCGCCGACATCACGATACCGACGGGTAACTCATACGGTGCGAACAGCGTGCGGCTGATAAGATCGCACAGCAACACGAAGGTGCCGCCGCCCAGTGCCGCGGCGGGGATCAAACGGCGGTGCAGGTTGCCTGCAAAGCGGCGCATCACGTGCGGTACCAGTAGCCCTACGAAACCGAGCAATCCGGCAAAACTGACCGCCGCCCCCGCGAGTAACGCCGCCGTGGCAAGTAACCAGAGGCGCGTGGTACGCACCCGCATACCGAGCGCAGCGGCGGCCATCTCACCGAGCGCGAGAATATCCGCCGCACGGGCGGTGACGATCGCCGCCATCAGTCCCGCGGCAATACAGACGGCGGCGGGAAAAAGACGGGAGAGTGACACACCCGCAAGACCGCCGATCAAAAAGGATTGCGCATCCAGGGCCAGATCGGGAACAACGGTCTTCACAAGATCGATCCCCGCCGAAAAGATACTGCCGACCGCCACGCCCGCCAGGATGACGGTGACCCGCCCGCAGCGTTTCCGACCCGCGAGCAGTAGGATCACCCCCGCCGAAAAAAGCGCACCGCCAAACGCGGCGAGCGGCACCGCCGCGACGGCCGCGGGAAACAGCGCCATGACGAGCACGGCACCGAAACCCGCGCCCGCGTTGATGCCGAGCAGGTTCGGCCCTGCGAGCGGGTTGTGCAGTACCCCTTGGATCAGTGTGCCGCTCACAGCGAGTGCCGCACCGGCAAGCAGGGCGGCCGCCACCCGCGGCAAGCGCACGTAGAACAGTACCCGCCACGCGACCGATGCCGTGTCCCACGTTGCGATCGCGTGCAGGCATTCCGAAAAGGAAAGCGGTGTGGCGCCGAATGCCAACCCCGCGGCGATCGCCGCCGACAGTGCGGCAATCAAAAGGGTAAACAACGGGACGGTACGTCTCACGCCGTCACCCCCTCACCGTACAGTCGTTCCGCCAAAAAGCGATAACTTTCTCCCCAACGGGCGTTGGGTTTATAATGAAACAGCTCTTTCGGCAAGAGATGTACCCGCCCCTCCTTCACCGCCGTCAGACTCTGCCACGCAGGGGAGCGGTACAGCGCGTTTTCGAGTGTGGCGAGGGCGGCGGCTTCATCTCCCATCGTGGAGACAAAGATGTGTGTGGGGTCGGCGGCGAGGACCGCTTCGATGCTGAGTTCCTGCAACAGCGAGGGATAGCGGGCGGTGATGTGCTCACCGCCGAGCTCTTCCAGCATCACACCCGCGAAGTTATCGGTCGCCTTCACCTTCACACCGGTGGAATACGCGCGCAACAACAGCACCGACGGAGCGTCCTTGCCCGCTACCGCATCCTTGACCGCTTCGATCTCGTGTTTTACGTCGATACCGTGCGTTTGAAACAGATCTGCCCGACCGGTCATATCGGTGACGATCCCTAAAAAACGGTAGTAGTCTTCAAATGCGTCCACCCGCATACATGCCGTAGGGATCTGCATCTGCCGCAACGTATCCGCTACCGTTTGGTGCGCGGCAATGTCCGCCGAGAGAATGACCAACGTCGGGGAGAGGGAGAGAAGGGTCTCGACGTTCGGCTCTTTTACCGTGCCGACCACCGTTACACCGTCGGTATCTCCGCCGCGCTCGGTCACGTAATCGTCGGTTGCGGCACAAAGCGTGCCGCCGCCCAGCACCCACGTTTCGGCAAATGAGCCGTACAGCACCGCCACGCGACCGAGCGACGTCACGGTGACGGCGGCTCCCACATCATCGGTAAAAGTGTAGGACCAAGCGGTTTCGGGCGGGGTGACGGCGGGGGTACATCCGCAAAGAAACAACAGTGCGGCCAGAACTCCCCAAAGGCGTCTCACGGTGCCACCTGCAACGGGGCGGCAAGGATCTCCGCGCGGCGGGCGGGCAGATCGTCTCCCCACAGCGCCGCCTCAAGCGCTTCGACACCCAAGCGATCCACCGTTTTACCGAGCCGTTCTTTTTGATAACCGTTTTCGCGGTACCAGAGCAACGTCTTTTCAAGCAGAGGCAGTACCTCGTCGGCGGTCACCATGCGCGAGAGCGGGGTGCCCATGCGGGTGGTCTTGCCCCACGTGCCGCCCACAAAAATGCGGTACCGTACCTCGTCACCCGTCACCGCTCCGAACGGACAGCGGGCGGTACACACGCCGCAGGTGATGCAACCGTCCGAAAGTTGAACTTTTCCGTCTTCCACCGTTGCCGCTTTTACGGGGCAGGCATTCGTGACCGCACATACCTTGCAACCGCGGCAGTTTTTTTCGTTCACCGCGGGCAGGCGATGTCCTTCCACGCCGAAGTCGTTCAGCGAGGGTTTCATACAACTGTTCGGGCAACCGCCGATACCGATCTTGAATTTGTGCGGGAGAGACACGTTCTTCCAACCGATGTAAAACGCATCGTGGATACGGCGCGCCATCTCTTGCGTGTCAAAATTACCGAACACGCAGGTGGTCCCTTTACACGCGGTCACGGGGCGCACTTTGGCCCCCGTGCCGCCGAAGGCCAACCCGTGTGCCGCGGCAAAAGCCTCGGCATCCTCAATGCGGTCGAACGGAATACCCGATACTTCGACATTCAAACGCGAGGTAAACGCCACCCGCCCGCTGCCGAAACGGCGGGCAAACTCGGCAACCGCCGTCAGTTCCTCGGCGGAAAACACACACCCGCGCGGGACGATGCGCCCCGAAAAGCAGTCGGTCCCGCGGTTGCGTAAAAAGCCCCGTCCTTTCACCGATGATACCTGTTCTGCCGTCAATTTTGTCATAACAAACACCTCGTTCGTTGCGCGCTTTTCGCACGCCGACCGCCTTAAAGCAAGGGGGTAGCAAAACGGAAAACGCACGTTTTTGTGATATATAGTTTAAATTATACTAACCGTATTGAAAAATCACGTGAGCAACTGCAACAGCTCGTTGTCGCTGAGTGCCGAGAGGGACAGCCCGTCGGTGTGCACCACCGCATCGGCAAGCGACTGCTTTGCGTGCTGTAAGGCGGTGATCTTCTCTTCCACGGTGCCTTCCGCAATCAGTTTATACACCTGCACGGGGCGCTGTTGCCCGATGCGGTGAGCGCGGTCGGACGCCTGATTTTGTGCGGCGACGTTCCACCACGGGTCGTAGTGTATGACCACGTCGGCGGTGGTGAGATTGAGCCCCGTGCCGCCCGCCTTCAGCGAGATGAGGAAGACGGGCGCGCCGTCCTCACGGCCGAATGCCGCCACCATCGCGGCACGCTTTTCCCGCGGGGTGGAACCCTGCAGGGTGTAGAACGGGATCTGCTCGGCGGCAAGCCGTTTTTCCAGTATCGCCAGCATGGAGGTAAACTGCGAAAACAGCAGAACGCGGTGACCCGTTTCCACCGCTTCCCGCACCAGTTCGAGACAGCCTTCGAGTTTGGCGCTCTCGCCGTGATAATTCTCGTAGCACAGCGAGGGATCGCAACAGATCTGGCGCAGACGCGTCAGCATGGTCAGCGCCTGCAAACGGGTGGGAGTGCCGTTTTGCTGTAACTCTTCCCGCATGGCGAGTGCGGCGGCGGCGTAGGTCTTCCGCTGCGTTTCGCCCAGCGGGATACGCCGCTCGGTCTCGGTCTTCGGGGGCAATTCCTCCAACACGTCCCGCTTTAAGCGGCGCAAGAGAAACGGCGCGCACATACGCGAAAGGGCGGCGAGCGCTTCACGGTCGCCGTCCCGCACGGCGGGCAGTTCAAACCGCTCACGGAATTTCTGGTAGGAAAACAGGAATCCCGGCATCAGAAAATCAAAGATGCTCCACAGTTCGCTCAAACGGTTTTCCACGGGCGTACCCGTCAGCGCAAACCGCTGTGCCGTGTGCAGTGCCTTTACCGCACGGGCGTTTTGGGTGTTATGATTTTTGATGTACTGCGCTTCGTCCAGCACGGCGTAATGGAAGGTGAGGGCGTCGTACAGAGCGCTGTCGCGCTTGAGAAGGTCGTACGACGTGACTAAAATTTCGCCCTCACCCACGTTATTCAGCAGTGCGGCACGGGCGGCGCTGTCGCCCACCACCGTACGCACCGTGAGCGACGGGGCGAAGCGGTGCAACTCACTTTCCCAGTTGAGTACCAGCGATGCGGGACACACCACCAACGACGGGGCGGTGATGCCGCGGGCGGCGGCATCCAAAAACAGGGTGATCATCTGTACCGTTTTACCGAGACCCATATCGTCCGCCAGAATCCCGCCGAAGCCGTATTCTTCCATCGTGCGCAACCAGCGGAATCCCGTGCGCTGATACCCGCGCAAGGTGCCCGCAAGCGTTTCGGGCACGGCGTATTCGGTGTGTTCCACTGCTTTGATCGCGCGAAGCAGGGCGCGTGCCGCTTCGTCACGGGTGTAGCCCACGGCGGGTGCCTCTTTCAGCACCCTGTCCACAAACGGGGCACGGAAGGCAGGCACGCTGATCTGTCCGCTTTGCAGTCGGCGGTCGGATACACCGAGCCCGTCACCCAGCCGCATAAGTCCCAATAGTGCGGGATCATCCAGCGAGAGAAAATCGCCCGAACGCAGGCGGTGATACCGTCGGCGTGCGCGGTAAGAAGCAAGCAACTCGCCCAGTTCGGCGGGATCAAACCCGCCGAGATCCAGATCCAGCTCCAGTAATCCCGCATTCAGGCGCACGCCGACCGACACGGCGGGCGGTGCCACCAGGCGGGCGGTGCGAAAGCGGTCGCTCATATAAACGGTGGCGTAGTCCTGCAACAGCACCACTCCGTCCGCAAGCAGGTCAAACAGTCCGTCGTCGGTCTCGGTGAGGCGGAAAATGCCGTCTTCCCCCCGCAGCGGGAACACCTGTGCCACCGCGGTCAGTACCCGCCATTCCGCAAGCGGGTCGCGCACCCCGTCGGCGGCGGGGTCACCGCTGTCGGCGGGATACAGACGGTTACCGTAAGCAAACTCCACCCGCGCGGTGAGTTGCTCCCCGTCACGGTCAAGATACACCGCCGCCTGCAAGGCGTGCGGTCGGTGGGCAGAGAGCGACGCGGTATCGCCCGCAAAGGTGACGAACCGTTCCACTTGCGGCAATACCCGTCCGCAAAAGGCGGCGAGGTCCCCCTTCGACAAGTGCAGCGTGCCGCCCGCTTGCATCAGTGCCGCAAGCAGACCGCGCACCGCGGCGGTACACGCAGGCGAAGCGGCGTACAACGCGTTTCCCCACAAAAGGTACAGTGTCTCTTCTCCGTACGTGGCAGAAAACGGCGGGGCGGTGAGGGTGAGCGCTTCATCCTCCTCTTTCACCGTTAGGGTGACGGGCGGATCCTGCCGCAAAAAACGCGCCGTTTTCGCCCCCGTCGCGATCTCCTGCCCTTCGTACAGTGAAAACAGACGGTCCAGCACGAGAGGAGAGAGCGGCAACTGCCGTCGTGCGCGGCCGTCTGCCGCCGCCCGCACCAACCGAAGCAGAGGACGGCTGTCCGCCGTGAAGGCTTCGGGATGGTGCACGAGGGTCAGGTGCGCCCCGTAGGTAACTTCCTCACCGTTTGCCATGTGTTCACAGAATTTCGTAATGTCTTTGACCGCGTAACGGTGCCCGTCGGCACTCTCCAGTTGCAGGGAGAGGGTGGGGGCGGCACTGTCGGGATGCAGGGTAAACAGCAGGCGCACACCGCCGTGCATACCCGCTTGCACCGCCCGCCGTGCTTCCTGCCAGTAGCCGTCGAGCAGCCGTCCGACCACGGGATCTTCTTTGGTGGGTAGGTTTTTGGAAGGTTCGCTCGTGCCGAGCATATCGCGGTAATACTTGTGGGTCAGTGCCGCGACTACGTGTTTGCAGGCACCCTGTTCGCGGGCGGCACAATCGCATCCGAAAAACACGGCATCGCCCGCCGTGTTGAAGCCGATCTCCACGTCAAAGGCACCGTCGGCGGCGCGGTCGGCAACGCGGGCGCACACCCGCTCGGCACAGGTGTCGCCCGCCGAGACGGTCAGGTGAGACACCGCCCCTGCGTTGTACAGTGCGACCCCGCGCAGATAGGCTTGTTTACCTGCGGCGAGCGCCGCAATTTTTTTGAGTGAAAACAGTGCCATGATGCCGCCTCCGTCGTGTGTGGTATCTTTTTATTATAACACGGTTTTTATGCAGAAACAACCCGTTTGTTGAAATGAAATGTCTCTTTCTCAAAAATTTCTCCGTAGCACTTGACAGATCGCAAAATATCGGCTATAATGAAAATGTAGGGGAACAAATGTTCCCCTACATTTTTACCTTTAATTTTTGCGCAGTGCAAATATATCCTATACCCTTGCCTCGCCCCCCTTGAGAAAAGGTGGCCGAACATCGCCCGAAGCGTATGCTTGGCGAAGTTGTATTGGCGATGTTCCCGAGAATGAACGCACCTAACTTGCGTGCCTCTCCTATACCCTTGCCTCGCCCCGCGTGCGGGGTGATTCCCCCGTGCGCGGGGGAAATGTCCGCGAAGCGGGCAAAAGGGGCCCGTCTTCGGGAGAAAAGGTGTCGCGCGAGGCGCGACGGAGAGGGGGACCCGCGTTCATTCTCCCGGCAAAAATGCTTTTTCAGGAGCCGCGACGGAGAGGGGGCGTTCATTCTCCCGACCGAATGTTTTTTGGGGAGCCGCGACGGAGAGGGGTGAGGGTGTTTCTGCGAAAAGCGATGTGGTGTCCG
>CAZESL010000059.1:0-13698 GCA_964515215.1 uncultured Eubacteriales bacterium | reverse complement strand
TGAAAATCCGCCTTTCAAAAACGGAGTTCGGGTTTGAATGCTCACCCTAAGGAGAGGTGGATTTTTCGCGGCGTATGCCACGAAAAAGACGGAGAGGTTATCCGAAGAATCTTTTGCCCCTCTCAGTCAGCCTGCGGCTGACAGCTTTTCTCCCGAAGACGGGCCCCTTTTGTCCGCTTCGCGGACATTTCCCCCGCATGCGGGGGGATCACCCCAAAGGGGCGAGCCAAGGGGGCACAGCCACTTTCCGGGTGGCATGAATATCCATAAAAACACAAAGAGAGGATGTGCCGTTCAAGGTGCATCCTCTCTGTTTTTGTCCTTAACCGTAACTCACTTACGGCGGGGGCTTTTTTGTGTTTTTATTCTGCAACTGCCAGCGTTTTCACGGCGGTGTCACCTTCGGCGTGGGTGACCGTGATACGGTCGCCCGCTTTGAGGAACGGGAGTTCGTCACTTACGGCAATGCCCGCCGTAAACGTGCCGCCGATCTCGTTCATGCGGAAATAGTAGACGGTATTGCCGTTTTGCACCACGGCGTGGATCTCCGCGATCGTGCCGCTGACGGTCACGTCTGCGGCGGGGGTCTCCTCGCCTGCGCCGCTATCGCCGATCAGATCGTTTGCTACCAATTTGTCGATATACGCCGTGCGAGCGGCTTCCAACTTGTCGCCCGTACCGACGATCTGGTACTGTTCCACGTCCACAAAGGCGTATTTTTTCACCAGACCCGCATCGTCTTTGAGCGACATAAAGTAGGTGGGACGCCCTTCCACGTTCAAAAGGATCGGGAAGGTGGCGGTGTAGCCGAGATGCTGTTCCTGACCCTCGGCGGAACTCATTGCCGAGTATTCCTCCGCACCGGGTACGGTGTAATACTTTGTCTCCTTCGTACGCAGGTTCACGAGTACAAAGCCGACGTTGGATTCGTCCCCGCCCGCCGAGGTCATACCCGTGTACAGCCACACGTCATCGTCGATCGCCAGATAGTTGTAGCCGTCGGTGGGGTATTTTACACCCGCCTGCCCAAACACCGAGTTCCAAAAACCCGATTGATACGCGCCGTAGTATTCGAGCTGCGTCAGGATCATATCCGAATCAAACACCTGATCCACCCACGTGGGCACGTCGGCGAGTGCGTAGCAGGTCGCTTCGCCCGTAATGGCGTTGACCATCACCGCGCCGTTGGCATCCCTACCGCTTGCGAGACCGATGCGGTAGGTGTAGGTGGAGGCCACCCAGTAGGGGGTGCCGTTTTCGTCGATCTCAAAACTCAGGTCGTCGTACAACAGTGTGGGGAACTTAAAGCGCAGGTAACGGTTGATATTGCGCATAAAGTATTCGCCCTCGGAGTATTTCATCCCGGTGGGCAGATCCACGAGATCCACCGCTTGGGTGACCATATCCACCTTGATGTAGGCGGGAATACCCTCCGCCTGATTGCGGAACCACTTGAAGACGTCACCGTAGACGAGCGGCGTCACCCGCACGGGTTTGTCTTGGAAGTTGATCTGGGTATAGTTGTCCGCCACTTCAAACTGGGAGACCAACTCGTCGATCTCACCGAGTTTACGCGAGCCGAGCCGTTCGGCGCTGTCGCGATCCACAACGGGGATCTGCGACCACGAGATCTCCGACACGTCGGTGGCGAAATCACCCGTTTCGCTTTGAATAAGGTCTTTATACTGCGACGCACAGAATACGGGGGAGAAGATCAGCCCGCTCACCACGAATACTGCGATCACACCGAGGGCAATGCCGCCCACGATCTTCCACGCTCGCGGAATAAGCGTGAGTTGTTTTTTTACGACGTTTCCTTTGTGATTCTTCACGATCTGGACGTCGCCTGCCATGCGGAACACGCTGCCGATCGAAAAAACGGCGGTGATGACCAGCATGCTGATGACGGCGAATGCCCAGAAGGCGGGCGCACGCCAATGCAGCGGCGGCAGAGCAACCCAATAGTACAAGAACAGGAAGACGAGCGAGACGAGCGTCTTCGCCGCAATGGATAATGCTTTTTTCATGAGGGTTCCTCCTTATTTCAATTCGGCAATGGTGACACCCATTTCACCTTCGCCGTATACACCGAGACGAAAACTCTTGATGGACGAATGACGCTTCAAATGCTGATGTACCGCGTTACGGAGCGCTCCCGTGCCCTTGCCGTGAATAATGGTAACGTGTTCACGGTTCATCATCACGGCACCGTCGATGAACTGGTCAAGATCCAGCAGGGCTTCCTCCACCGTTTTGCCGCGCAGATCCACTTCCAGTGAAGCGGCGCGTTCCATACGGGAGGGAAGCACCACCGAGGGAGAACGCCGTTTTTGATTGTTGGCATTTACCGTACGTCCGTCTTTATCCAGCAACTTCAAATTGTCGAGCGATACCCGCGTTTTGATGATGCCCGCTTGCACTTCCACCTGCCCGTTGTTGTCGGCAGGGGAGAGTACCACGCCTTTTTTGTCGATGTCGATGATCAGCACGTCGTCACCCGCTTTGAGCGGGCGGGGCAGCGTGTACCCTTCGCGACGGCGGGCGGTGACGGGGTCGATCTCCTCTTCCAGTTTGCCGAGACGGGATTTTAAGCGGCTCTTCGCCTCACCCGTGCGGGCGGCAAAATCGGCGGCATCCTTTTGACGGCGCAGATCGTCGAGTTCATCGATCAGTGCCGCGGCTTCTTGGCGTGCCTTATCCACCATGCGCCGAGCCTGTTCACGGGCGTCTTCAAGCGCCTTTTCCTGTTTTTGCACCAACACGTCTGCACGGTGTTCCGCTTCGGCGGCGGCGGCTTCGGCACGCGCCTTTTCCGCCTGCGCTTTTTGCAGGGCACTCTCCAATTCCTGCCGCCGCTCTTCCAAATTGGTCACCACGTCCTCCAACCGACGGTTTTCCGCCGAGACCATTTCTTGTGCGGTGTTTACGAGTTCTTCACTGATACCGAGTTTGCGGGAGATGGCAAACGCATTCGACCGTCCCGGCACACCCACGAGCAGGCGATAGGTCGGTTGCAACGTTGTCACGTCGAATTCACAACTGCCGTTTTCCACCCCTGCGGTGCGGATAGCGTAGGCTTTGAGTTCCGCATAGTGGGTGGTTGCCGCCATACGCGCCCCCTGCGCACGCAACTGTTCGAGTATGGCGATCGCCAATGCCGCCCCCTCTACGGGGTCGGTGCCGGCACCAAGTTCGTCCAAAAGCACCAAACTGCGGTGATCGGTCACCTTCAGGATCCGCACGATATTGGTCATGTGCGCCGAGAAGGTGGAGAGCGACTGTTCAATGGACTGTTCATCGCCGATGTCTGCCAATACGTGGGTGAAGACCGACAGCACCGTGCCATCATCGGCGGGCGGCATCAGACCGCACATCGCCATCAGCGATAACAAACCGACGGTCTTTAGCGACACCGTCTTGCCGCCTGTGTTCGGGCCGGTGATGACCAGCGTGTCAAACGCACCGCCGAGTTCCACGTCAATGGGCACGACCTTTTTCGGGTCGATCAGCGGATGCCGCGCGTGACGGAGCAGAATGTGTCCGCGATCGTTCAAACGGGGCATGGTGGCTTTCATGTTGTAGGAAAGCCGTGCTTTCGCAAAAATGAGGTTGAGTTCCACCAAAAGCGCGTAGTTCGCAATGATCGCATCGGCGAAGGTACCGGCTTCGGCGGACAGTTCTGCCAAAATGCGTTCGATCTCCGCTTTCTCTTTCGCTTCCAGCACGCGGATCTCGTTGTTGGCCTCCACCGAGCCCATCGGCTCCACGAACACGGTGGAACCCGACGCGGAGGTGTCGTGCACCAGACCGGGGATCTCTGCGCGATTTTCCGCTTTCACGGGCACCACGAAACGCCCGTTACGGATGGTGACGATGGGGTCTTGCAAAAACTTTTGATATTGGGGCGAGCGCACCAATTTGTCCAGTTGTTCACGCACCCGCGCCGCGGCGGCGCGCATCTTGCGGCGAATATCCGCGAGCAAGGGGGAGGCGTTGTCCGCCAGCGTATCCTCCGACGTGAGGGTCGCGGTGATCTTGTCTTCCAGATATTTGTTGGGCGTCAGCGTTTCAAAACGGTCGTCGAGCACCGTTTCAATGCCCGCACAGTGTCCCCGCCATTCGTACAGCGAGCGGATGACCCGCAGATTTTCCGCGATCTGCAAAAGGTCCCGCGGGGAGAGTACCGCCCCCGCTTCGGCGCGGCGCAACGCGTTGTTTGCATTTTGTAACTGCCCGAACGAAGGCGCACCGAACCCCGCCATCAGGCGGACGGCGGCGTCGGTTTCTTCAAGCAGTACCTGCACCTCTGCCAAATACGGTGACGGAGTAAGTCCGCGCGCCGCTTCGGCGGCGTCCGCACACGTCGTCTCCGCCGCGAGCAGTTCCAGCACTTTATCCAATTCCAATGCCAAATGATCTCGATTCATAACCTATCCTCTTCAATTATGTAAGGTGTTGTAAAAATCCAACGTGGAAAAACTCCGCCCGAGTTGCGCTTTCAAAAACGCTTCACTCACCGTGGCGAGTGCGGCACAATCTTCGGGTGAGAGGGTGATATTAAAACATTGTCCGAGTCCCTGTCCTTGAATGCGGCGCAGGGCGTCCAGTACGGCGGGGGAGAGTGGGAGCGCGTTTGCGTCGCACGCCGTACAGACCAGCCGTCCGTCGAGCGGCAAAAAGCCGTACGCTTCGGCCGTACCGCAATGGCAACACGCGCCGAGATCAGGGGCATAGCCCGCCCCCGCCAGCAGGCGCAGTTCCGCTACCGCTTTTAAGAGGTACGGTGCACGCTCACCGTTTGACAAAAAATGCAAGGCGTTCAGCAACAGGCGCAGTGCCTCTTCGGCAGGTTCTTCCCGCGGGGCAACAGCCCCTGCCAGTTCGCAGAAATACTGCCCGAGTGTCAGTTTTTCCAGATCCTCCCGCAGTGCAAAAAACACGTTGAGCGGACGGGCATCGTCCAAATACCAGTTGTTTTTTCCCTCTTGCAACAGGAATTGCCCGTGAGTCAGCAAACGGGTGGCGGCAAGGTGGCGGCTGCTCGTTTTACGCGCACCGCGGGCGGCGGCGCGCACGATCCCGTGCGAGCGGGTGAGTACGGTGACGAATTTATCCGCTTCGCCCACCGGTGTCTCCCGAATGATCAGCCCGTCGGTCTGTATCTTCACCCGCGTTTTCCTCCTCGCCCTCGGCCGCACGGCGGTAGCGCAGGTAGTCTTCTACCCGCCCCGTCGAAACGAACACGTTCCAAAATTCCTGCTTTTCATTCATACCATCATCTCCCACCGATATCGTGTGCGCGGGAGAGCGCGCGTATGAATGGAAATTACAGTAAAAACAGTATACGCCATATTTCCGCATTTGTCCAGTGAAAAGAAAAGAGTTTATAAACTCACAGGGGATTTTGCCTAATTCAGCACGAATTTCTTTGTGCACTCTCACGAAAATGAACAAATGTTCGATTTTTGTCGAAAAGCCCTTGCAATTCGTGGAAAATTTGTTATAATGAATGGCGTAAGACAAGACGATAAGGAGAAAAGAAGATGGCGGAAAAGAAGGCAACCAAAACCGTGCCGAGCAAGACGGAGGACCGTCAAAAGGCATTGGAAATTGCGTTACAGCAGATCGAAAAGAGTTACGGCAAGGGTGCCGTTATGCGTTTGGGGCAGAATGCGAATTTGAACGTGGAAAGCATTCCGACGGGTTCGCTCGCACTGGATGCGGCACTCGGTATCGGCGGCCTGCCGCGCGGGCGTATCGTAGAGATCTACGGCCCCGAATCGTCGGGTAAAACGACGCTCGCGTTGCATGCGGTGGCGGAAGCACAAAAGCGCGGCGGTGAAGCGGCGTTTATCGACGTGGAACACGCACTGGATCCCGTGTATGCCGCGGCGCTCGGCGTGAATGTGGATTCGCTGTTGGTCTCGCAACCCGACACGGGCGAACAGGCGCTCGAAATTGCGGAAGCGCTGATCCGTTCGGGCGCGATCGACATCGTGGTGGTGGACTCGGTCGCCGCGCTGGTGCCCCGTGCCGAAATCGAGGGCGAGATGGGCGATTCCCACGTGGGTCTGCAGGCGCGTTTGATGTCGCAGGCGATGCGCAAACTGGCGGGTGTGGTGTCAAAATCCAATTGTATTGCGGTGTTTATCAACCAGTTGCGCTTGAAGGTCGGCGTGATGTACGGTAACCCCGAAGTCACGGCAGGCGGTAATGCGCTGAAATATTATGCATCGGTGCGTCTGGATGTGCGCCGTGTGGAGACCATTAAGAACGGCGGTGAGCCGATCGGTTCGCACACCCGCGTGCGCGTGGTGAAAAACAAGGTGGCGCCCCCGTTCAAAGAGGCGGAATTCGACGTGCTGTACGGCAAGGGCATCTCGCGTGACAGCGAATTGATCGATCTCGGCATGAAACTGGGGTTGGTACAGCGTTCGGGTGCGTGGTTCTATTACAACGATATGCGCATCGGTCAAGGGCGGGATAATGCCCGCGATTTCCTGCGGGATAACCCCGATATGGCGGCACAGCTTGAGGGGCAGATCCGCGATGAGTTGGCACGTCAGAACCGCCCGAAGACGGCGGCGGTGAACGAGCAGGATCCGCTCGAAATTCCGATCGAAGCGGCGGTGCAGGTGACGGCGAGTACCGCAAAGGCACGCATTGACATTACGGTAGACGATTGATACTAAGGCGGTTATTGTTTAGAGACGTATTTAAGTCTCGAACACAATGGCCGCTTTTTAAAAGAGGAGTACACGATGCACATCAAAAGTTTGGAACGCCGCCGCGGTCGGCAGTTTTGCATGACGCTCGACGACGGGCGGGAGTTTTTAGTGGATAAACAGACGGTGGAAGAGTCGGTGTATACCGTGGGCAGTGAGATCGACGATACGGCACTCGATGCTTTGCTCACGGCGTCACAGACCCGCCGTGCGCGGGAATACGCGCTGTATCTGCTCAGCGTGCGGGATTACGGTGAGCGGGAACTCTGCCGCAAACTGCGGGAAAAAGGGTATACCGAAATAGCGGCGGAAACCGCAGCGCGTATGAGCGAGTTGGGACTCGTAAACGACGAGGTGTACGCCCGCCGCATCGCACGGGATTGCCGTCTGCGCAAACTCTACGCCCGACGCCGCACGGTGCAGGAGATCACGGTGCACGGTATTGCGCGTGAGGTGGCACAATACGCTGTCGAAGCGGTGGATGAGACCGAAAATTTAACCGATTTGCAACAAGCACTTGCTTTACTGGAAAAAAAGAGGTATACTATATCTGCTACGCCTGCCGAACGGCAACGCGCCACCGCCCTTTTGATGCGCTACGGATACGACGGCGGTACGGTGCGGGAAGCGTGGCGCACCCTCGGTGATATTGCCGAGGAGGATTACATAGAGTTTGAGGAGTAAGTGCGTATGTCGGTCAAGGTGGGCATGGTATCGCTGGGATGCCCCAAAAACCAAATGGATGCCGAACTGATGCTGGCAAAACTCGAAAAGGCGGGTTTTCGCATTACGGCAGACAGCGGACTTGCAGACGTGGTCATTGTCAATACCTGTGGGTTTATTGAGGATGCCAAACGCGAGTCGATCGAAAATATTTTGGAATTTGCCGCGCTGAAACAGGAAGGGCGCGTGAAGAAGATCATCGTTACGGGCTGTATGGCGGAACGTTACCGTGAAGAGGTGGCGCGTGAACTGCCCGAATGCGATGCGGTCATCGGGCTTGGTGCCAATCGCGATATCGTGGACGTGGTGCGGGAAGTCACGGCGGGCGGTACGGTGTGTTCTTTCCCCGACAAGTCCTGCTGGGAATTGGACGGCGACCGTTTGCAGACCACCCCGTCCTTCTTTGCCTATCTGCGCGTTGCGGACGGCTGTGACAACCGTTGCACCTATTGTGCCATTCCGCTGATCCGCGGCGGACTGAGAAGCCGCACGGAAGAAGCGATTTTGGCAGAAGCCGAGACGCTTGCCCAAAACGGCGTAAAAGAACTTGTTTTGATCGCGCAGGACGTGACCGCGTGGGGCACCGATATCTACGGTGAATCGCGCTTGCCGCAGTTGCTTCGTTCACTCTGTAAAGTGGAAGGACTTCACTGGATCCGTCTTCTCTATTGTTATCCCGAGCATATTACCGACGAACTTCTCACCGTGATGCGGGAAGAAGACAAGATCGTGAAATACCTCGATATGCCGATCCAGCACGTGAGCGGGCCGGTACTGCACGCGATGAACCGCCGCGGGGACGCGGCTTCACTCAAAGCGTTGGTCGCGCGCATCCGTGAGACGGTGCCGGGTATCGTACTCCGCACCACGGTGATGGTGGGCTTCCCCGGCGAGAGCAAAGCGGACTTTGCCGCGTTGTGCGAATTTGTGAAGGACGTCAAGATCGAACGGCTCGGCTGTTTTGCCTATTCTCCCGAAGAAGGTACGCCCGCCGCCGCGATGGACGGACAGACCTCGGATAAAATGAAGCAACGCCGCCGCGATATCGTGATGCAGGAACAGTCGCTGGTGACCGATGCCTACAACGCGGCGCAGGTCGGCCGCACGGTGGAAGTGCTGGTGGAAAGTTACGACCGCTATGCCGAATGCTGGTTCGGTCGCAGTACCGCCGATGCCCCCGATATCGACGGCAAGGTGTTCTTCACCTGCCCCGCGGGTGTGCGCCCGACGGTGGGGGATTTCGTGAAAGTACGCATTACCGATACCATGGATTGGGATCTGATGGGGGAGATGGAGATATGAATCTGCCGAATCGTTTGACCTTGGCGCGCATCGTGATGGTGCCGCTGTTTATGGTGCTGTTTTTGTGGGAATTCCCGTTTCACTACGTCTTGTCGGGGCTGGTGTTCGGTGCCGCGGCATTGACCGACTTTTTCGACGGTAAGATCGCACGTGAGCGGAATCTCGTCACCAATTTCGGCAAGTTTGTCGATCCGATTGCAGATAAGATGCTCACCACTGCGGCATTCATCGGCTTGTGCGCCATCGGGAAAATGAGCCCGTGGGCGTTGCTCATCATCATGACGCGTGAATTTGCGGTTACCTCGGTACGTCTGCTTGCGGCGACCGACGGCAACGTCATTGCCGCGAATTTCTGGGGTAAACTGAAAACGGTGATGCAATTCGTGGCGATCCTGTTCTCGGTTGCTGCGTTGGAGTTTTCCACCTGGCAGGGGAGTTTGCTTTCGGCGTTTTCTCTTCCCGCGGCGGTGTTTTCCGTGCCGCTCATCATCGGCGAAGTGCTGGTGTGGGTGTCGGCGGTACTGACCTTGCTCTCGGGCGTGGAATACGTGTGGGCGAACCGTCGGTATTTTGCGGGTGAAAAGTAAGAAAATTTAAAATAGTACTGGACATTTTGCAAAAATGCAGTATACTATTACTATGATAAATGCAACGATCGGGAGAAGTACCCGTTTGGTAACTCAGCAGAGAGAAGACGTCATCGGCTGTAAGCGTCTTTTGAGTGGCGGCGGCGAAATGCACCCGTGAGCACGGCGGTTGAGCCTTTTTTGAGGGGTAGGCTGTCGCGGTTGCCCACCGTTAGCGGGGCTGTAAGTGATAAACAGGAGTGGAACCGCGTACGATTTCAGTGCGCCTCCGTTGTGCCGTGCGGCACGACGGAGGCGCTTGTTTTTTGATAGGAGAGATAGCCATGTTTGAACGGTTTCGGGAGGATGTGACGGCGATTCGCGAACGCGACCCTGCCGCCTCCTCCACGTTAGAAGTTGCCTTGCTGTATAACAGTTTTAAAGCGGTGCGCGCGCATCGCCGTGCCAACCGCTTGTTGCGGCACGGCCACCCGTTTTTGGCGCGTTGGGTGTCGCAACGCTGTCTGCGCCGTACGGGGATCGAGATTCACCCCGGTGCCACCATCGGCCGCCGCCTGTTTATTGACCACGGCACGGGTGTGGTGATCGGTGAGACCACCGAGATCGGTGACGATTGCACCATTTACCAAGGGGTGACGCTCGGCGGTACGGGTAAAGATCGCGGCAAACGGCACCCGACCCTCGGTAACAACGTGATGGTGGGCGCGGGCGCGAAGGTGCTTGGCCCCATTCGCATCGGCAACAACGTGCGTATTGCCGCAGGTGCGGTGGTGCTGATGGATATTCCCGACAACTGCACCGCCGTGGGTGTACCCGCCCGCATCGCCCGTCGCGACGGGTTGAAGGTACCGGATCTCGATCAGATCCACATTCCCGATCCCGTGTCGCAGGCGCTGTGCCGTATCGACGGACGTCTCGACCGTATTGAAAAGAAAATTACGAAAGATGAGGAATAAAACATGAAACTGTACAATACACTGACCCGTGAAAAGGAAGAGTTTATCCCGCACGAAGAAGGCCGCGTGAAGATGTACACCTGCGGCCCGACCGTGTACCATTACGCGCACATCGGCAACCTGCGTACCTATATGATGGAGGACGTGCTGGAGAAGTATCTGCGTTACAGCGGATACGACGTACGCCGCGTGATGAACATTACCGACGTGGGGCATTTGTCCAGCGACGCGGACACGGGCGAGGATAAGATGCTCAAAGGCGCCCGCCGCGAGAAAAAGACGGTGATGGAGATCGCGCAGTTCTATACCGACGCGTTTTTTGCGGATTGCGAAAAACTGCACATTCGCCGTCCCGACGTGGTACAACCCGCGACGGGCTGTATTGCGGAGTTTATCCATCTGGTGGAGACCTTGCTTGAAAAGGGCGTTGCCTACGAGGCGGGCGGTAACATCTACTTCGACACTTCCTGCCCGAACGAATACTACGTGTTTCACAAGCACGACAGCGACGATCTCGCCGTGGGTGTGCGCGAAGGTGTGGAAGAGGACAGCAACAAGCGCAACAAGGCAGACTTCGTTTTGTGGTTCACCAAATCGAAATTTGACGATCAGGAGTTGAAATGGGACAGCCCGTGGGGCATCGGTTACCCCGGTTGGCACATCGAATGCTCGGGTATTGCGATCAAATATTTGGGTGAATATCTCGACCTGCACTGCGGCGGTGTGGATAACATCTTCCCGCACCACACCAACGAGATCGCGCAGAGCGAAGCGTACCTCGGTCATCCGTGGTGTCGCTACTGGTTCCACGTGTTGCACCTCAACACGACGGGCGGTAAAATGAGCAAGTCGAAGGGCGAATTTTTGACCGTTTCGCTTCTGGAAGAAAAAGGGTACGATCCGCTGGCGTACCGCTTCTTCTGCTTGCAGTCCCACTACCGCAAATCCCTCACCTTCTCGTGGGAAGGGATGGATAACGCCGCGACCGCGTACGCTCAACTGAAAAAGAAGATCGCGAACCTCACCCCGCAAGCGGGCGAAGAGGTGGAAGCGGGTGCCGAGACCTACCGTGCCGCCTTCCGTGAAGCAATGGATAACGATCTCAACACCTCGCTTGCGATCACGACGGTATACGACGTGTTGAAAGCCCCCCTGAACGCGACCACCAAACTGGCACTGCTTTCGGAGTTCGACGAAGTGCTGTCGCTCGGCTTGACCGAAACGGCCGCGGCGGCAGAAGTCTCGCCCGAAGATGCCGAGATCGACGCTCTGGTGGCACAGCGCACCGCGGCGCGTGCGGCGAAGGATTGGGCGGAATCCGACCGTATCCGCGATCTGCTCAAAGAGCGCGGTATCGTGATCGAGGACACCAAAGAGGGTGCCAAATGGCACCGCGTGTGAGGTGAACGGTATGCATTGTAACATTATCAGCGTGACTTTAAACCCGTCCATCGACGTGACCTTGTGGACCGACGGGATGGATCCGGACGCTACCAACCGCGTGCTGGAAGAAGCGCGTGAAGCGGGCGGTAAGGGTATCAACGTCTCCCGCGTGGTGCAGGCATTCGGTATGCCGAATCTCTGCCTTTCGGTGGTAGGGGAGGATAACAGCGACGAGTTTGCGGGTTATCTGGAAGAAGAGAGCATTCATTATGAACTTTTGAAGGTGCAGGGCGCGGTGCGCGAAAACTTGACCTTGCGTTATGCCGACCACACGATGAAGATCAATCGCAAAGGCCCCTTTTTGTCGGTGGTGATGATCGGCGCGTTGATGGCGCTGATCCAAAGCCGTATGAACGAAGGGGACATCGTGATGTTCGGCGGCTCCCTGCCCGAAAACGTGGCGGTGAGCGACTATGCGGAACTCATCATGGCGGTGAAGCAGGCGGGTGCCCGCGTGGTGATCGACAGCGATCTGTTTACGCTTGAAGATTACCGCCGTATCTCACCGTGGCTCATTAAACCGAATATCCACGAATTGCGGCGTATTTTGCCGGTGGAGGACGATTCGGACGAGGCGGTACTGCGTGCCGCCTGCCGCGTACAGCAGGCAGGCGTGGAGAACGTGTTGGTCTCCCGCGGAGCGGACGGCATTTTGTGTGTCAACAGCCGCACGGCGGTGAAGGCTAACGCACCCGAGGTAGAGGCAAAATCCACCGTCGGCGCAGGGGACAGTGCCCTTGCAGGGTTTTTGATCGGCACGGTCAAGGAATACGGCGTGGAGGAATGCGTACGCTTGGCATCCGCTTGCGGCAGTGCCTGCGTGATGCAGGACGGCACGGCACTGGCTACCCGCGACTTGGCATTCAGCCTGCTCGATGGTATCACGGTGGAACGCTTACCCCTCCCGCAGGAGGATACCCCGTGAAGATCACGAAATGTGTAAAAGCGGTGGCGTACGCGGTGCTGGCGGCGTGTATAACGGCACTTGCCGTGTGGACCGTCGCGCCGTTGCATAATACGGTGGATCTCGTGACAGCCTATTGGCGGTCGGATGTTTTGCTGTTTCTCACCGCGTGCAGTGTGCTCGGTGTCGGTGTATACTCCTTTTTCGGGTACACCCGCCGTCACAAGGTGCACCGTGCGGACAGTTGGTTTTTCATCACCGTCGGTGCCGCGCTGTTGGTGTTTGCGGTGATCGTGATCTGCCGTTTCGGCGGCATTACCGAAGAGAATTTCGATGCCGCCGCCGCTGCCGCGCTGAATTTGAATATCGGTGCGGCAAGCGTCGTGCCGTTGCCCTTTTTGGTGCGCGGGTGGATCCTCGCGTGTACCGCCCGCTTCTCGCGGCGGGAACGCACGGTCTCGTGCGTGGCAATGGCAGTGGCGACCGCCGTGTATGCGGCGGTAATTATCGGCGGGCAGTTGATGTTTCAAGTGACACCGTCCGTGAATTGAAAGGAGAATGAATTATGGCAACGGTATGGACAGCCGCCGATATGGCGGAAAATTTGGAAAAGGGTGGCGCGCTGTTGGTGGATTTTTACGCCGATTGGTGTATGCCCTGCAAGATGATGGCACCCGTGCTGGACAAAGTGGCAGACGCCTTTGGTGAACGTCTCACGGTGGCAAAGATCAACGTGGACGACGAACAGGAACTCGCGGTGAAATACGGCATTCAAAGCATTCCCGCCCTGCTTCTGTTCAAAAACGGCGACGTGGTGAAGGAATTCATCGGCGTGCGCCCGTTTGAAGAACTTTCGGCGGCACTCGAAGCGGCACTGTAACGATACGATAAAGCAAGGACTTCTCGCCTCCCCGTGTCAGGGGAGGTGATTTTTTTGCGATTTTATCGCAAAAAATCGGAGGGGTAGTTGGCTTGACCTGCTTACGGCGGCGTTATGAGTAGGTAAGCAGAGGAGACATATCCGAACCCGATGTTAACGGGCCGATTTTCCCCTCGGC
>CAZESL010000058.1:0-14049 GCA_964515215.1 uncultured Eubacteriales bacterium | reverse complement strand
CGCGACCACCTCGACCATCAGCAGATTGTCGAATATCGCGTTAGACGCACGGTTGGACACGCGGAAGGAACCGAGTCCGTTCAGCTCGTTTGCAAAGCATGCCGTGGTCAGGATCTCTTCCGCCACGCCGTCCTGCACCATGGAGGACACGCTCGACCACTCACTGCCGTTAGAGGGTTCGGCACGGCGTGCGCCTTGATATTGCCATTCGAAATGCTCGATCGGACTGCCGTCCTTAAAGGTGAAGCGCACCGCCACGGGACGGAAGATCTGGTCTTCCGCCGCCAACGCCCGCGTCACCTTGAAGTAGGCGTAACGGATCGCTTCGCCGGTCTCCTCATCGTTGCCCTCGTGGGTCGGGGTCACGGTAATGCCGGCACTCGGCACACCCGTAATGGTGGGATAGTACTCGCACAGCGGCACGTCTTCAAAGCGGATATAATCGTAGCCGCGATCCTCACCGCTTGCCATATAGCGGCTGTCGATCACGCGCACCGACTGGATGTAGGCAACGTTGGCACCCGCCGCACAGCCCCGAATATCAAACGCATTTCCGCTGTTGATCGCCGCCACCGCTTCGGGGGTGAGGGTGTACGTAAGCAACGCCGACTGACGGCTCTTGATGTTATCCAGATCACTGAAGATATCGTTCCAATGGCTGTCGCTGCCGTCGGGAAGGGTATCACCCGGCATATTGGCATACGCCTGATAACGGAACAACTGCATCGAATACGGCAGGGGGTCGTCCACGTAATACTCGATCACGACCGTGAGGTCTTTGTCGGTCGGCAACGACATTCCGTTCATGCTGAATCCCTGCCAGTCGCCCGTCAGCTTAATGCCGTATTCGCCGCTGCCGCCGATCGGCAGGGGCACGGGATCTACGCCCTGGTTCGTCAAGGTCAGCCCTGCCGATTTCAGCATACCGTTCGCCGTGTCAAAGTAGGCGTACGGAGCGGGCAGATCGCTCACCTCCAGTTTCGGGATCGCGGTACCGTCCGCGAGCTTCGTATTACAAGCGGCGCAGTGTACGTCGCCCGTGTAGCCTTCCTCCTCCTCGGTGGGATCGAGCTTTCCGACGAGATTCACGTTCACGCGATTGGCGAGGAACCCTTCGTGGAATTGCGCGACCAGTGCCGCATCGGCATCGTCACGACCGCAGTATTCCGCCGTGTTCAAAATCTCAATACGGCGGATCTTCGCGGCTTCCTCCCACCACATACGCAGGGAAGCGATGCCGTTCAAGCCGTTGGTAAAGGTCGCCGCAGGCAGGAACACACCGCCCACGCCGTCGGTCATCTGCACGACGGCGTCGTTGCCGAACGCACCCGCAGTGCACTCGACCGCACCGATGGTGACCGTGTCGTTTTCGTACCCTTCGGCCGCGTACAGCTTAATGTATACGGGACGGCTCACGTTATTCTGCGCAAGCAGATCACCCGACACGGTGATATACCGATACAGCCAGTCACGGTCGGGGTTTTCGGCGTTCGTTTCCATATCCGCGTAACCCATAAGATAGGTCGGAGCGACCGACACATCGGGATAGACGGGGGTGATCGCCTGCGGCGCGAAGTCAATGTAGCCGTATCCTGCATCCGTTTCGATATCCAACACGTCAGCCGAAACCAGTTTGACCGATTGAATGTAGGTCACGTCGGCACCAACGTCACACGCCATCACGCGGAAAATGAAGGGGTTGTCCCCGATCGCCGCCAACTCCGCTTCGGTAAATACGTGATACACAAGGCCGGATCTACCGCTTACCAAACTATGTGTAGCACCCATCACATCTACGTGATTACGATCGTTGATCTTGTAACGGAACATGCGCCAGTTATCGTTCATCGGCTTGTCGGTATAGTATTCGATCAGCATCGCGACGTCACCGTTCGCACCAAGCAGCGAGAGGCCTTCCATATTGAAGCCCGCCCAATCACTCGGCAACTTAATGCCGTATTCGCCCGTGTCGCCGATGGCGACCACGTCAGTGTTGCCCGCGCCCTGCACGCTCACGGTGCAACCGTCAAGCACCAACTCACCGCCCGCGGTATCGAGCGACGAAAGCGGACGGGTCGGGTCGATCACGGGGATCGTCACACCCTCTGCCAGCACAGCACCGCAGGTCGCACACAGGGTATCGCCCGTGTAGCCTTCTTCCTCCTCGGTGGCTTCTTCGCGCCCTACCTTTTCGATATTCACGTTACCTTGAAGCAATGCCTCATGGATCATTGCGATCCCATCGGCAGTCGCATTGGCACTTTTGCAGAAGGTATTGACATCGTAAAACTCAATGCGCTCCAGATACGGTGCCGCATCCAAGCCAATACGAAGCGAGCCGCCGTTATTGCCGTTGGTAAAACTGGTTTCGGGCAACAGAATGCCGCCCACACCGTCGGTCAGCGTAATGGTACGGTACTGCTCCCGTTCCGCCCAGGCGGTGTTGTTGTACGCCCAGCGCTCGACCCCTTCGCCGCCGTAGCGTTCAAACTGATCGAGATCCACCGTCGCGTGCGGATACGTATCTTTCATTTTCACACGGACGTACACGGGCTTGTTTTGGGTCTTGTCGGTCGCCAACACGTTGCCGCTCAAGGCAAAATTCCAACGATCCTGCACCATAAGGGTGGCATCCTTGCTCGTTGCCGACATGATATCGGGATAGTAGTCACACAGCACCTGCTCGGTAATATCCACATAGGCATAGGCCGCATTGGTCGCCACATTCACGTAAGCGGTATCCACCAAGCGTATCGACTTGATGTAGACCGCTTCGGCACCCCAGTCGCAACCGACGATGGCAAAGCACGCCGCACCGTTGCCGATCGCGGCACGGTCTGCCTCGGTAAAGGTGTAGCAGAACAAGGCATCCTTTTTGGCGCTCGAATCCGACGTGAAAATATTGGTCCACGCGTTGTTGTCAAGGGCGCTGGTGCCGCCCTGCCAACCTTCATGCGCCTGATAGCGGAACAGTTGATAGCTATCGGTGGGAGCAAAGTCTTTGTCGACGTAGTATTCCGCCACCAACGTCACACTCTTGCCGGCGGGCACTTCGTTTGCAAAAGCCACGTCGATCCAAAAACCGCTCCAGTCACCGTTCAGACGGATACCGTATTCGTCGGTACCGGGAATCGGCAAGACTTCCAAACTGCCGTTCCCGCCCGTCGGGCTCACCGTACGATCGGTGTTCAGCACACCGCCGTCGGTGGTCAAATATGCATAGGGTTCAGGCAGCTCATCGGCTGTCGTAAACAGCGTGATGCCGCTGACACAAGAGAGCAGCATCGCCATGCTCAAAAGCAGAGATAACCATTTTTTTGCCATTGTTTTTCTTCCTTTCAAGGTAAGATCGCCCATTTGAAAATCCGTGCATTGGGTAATTTCAGTATACTATTTTCCACATGCGACTGTCAACACCTTTCCGAAACAAGAACAATTTTTCCATATTCCGAACAACATTTCGCATAAACGCTATATGCAACAAGGGCACGTGCTTGCGGCACGCGCCCTTGCGGTCAAAGTTTACGCTTGGTAATTATTTTGCAGGAAATTTGTCGATCTTCTTCACTGCGTATTGGAGGATCAGGCGCGCGTCGGTGGAATCCACCTTGCCGCTGCCGTCCACGTCTGCCACTTCGAGATCGAGCGCTGTGGGCGCGATCTTCTTCACCGCGAACTGGAGAACCAGACGGGCGTCGGTCGAGTCGACCTTACCGCTGCCGTCCACGTCGCCGAGCTGTGCCACGAAGTCCAGACGGGTGACCAGCGTTTCGCCGCACACGGTACACGTTTTCGTAAACTCGCCGTACTCGGTAGCGGTGGCTTCCTTGGTCACTTCGCCTTCGTTCCAGGTGTGCGGACGCTTGGTGATGGTGTTGCCGGGCTTCGCGATCTTCTCGCACACCTTACACCACAGATCACCCGTGTTGCCCGCTTCCTTACAGGTCGCATCCTTCACGTTGATGATCTCGGTCTCGTGCGCAGGGATCTCGGTGCCGAGGTCTTCGGGTGCGACGTAGCCGCAATCCTTACATGCCATATCACCCGTGTAGCCCGCGGTCAAGCAGGTCTCTGCCACGTAACCGACCAGTTCGGTGCCGCAGGCGTGGTCGCAATCGACCAGTTCTTCTGCGGCCGCTTCAAGCGCTGCCACCGCCGCGGTAATTTTGTCCTCCGTTGCCCACGGATCATCGACAATGACCTGCACGTCAGCCACAACCTTGTTGTACGCTTCGACTGAGGCGGGGGTCTTGAACTTCGTGATCTCCGCGCCCTGCGCCAACAAGTCTTTCAGCGCAGTCTTATCCTTGATCACGAACACTTCGATACGGGCGATGTCATCCACCAACGGATCGGTCGGATCGTTGGAGAGACGGAAGGACGCCTTGCCGTTCAGACCGTTAGTGAACGCCGCATCATCCAATACCGCTTCCGCCATACCGTCCACGATATCGAGGGTGAGGTAGGTCCACGGAGCGGCGGTCTGATAGGCGAAGGAGAATTCCGTGCGTTCCACGCCTTCCTTGAAGTAGAAGCGTATTACAACGGGGTTGACTTCCTGGTCTTCCTTCTTCAGCGCCTCGGTCACACCGTAGTAGACGTACACGATCTCGGAGCCGTCGCTTTCACGGAAACCTTCGGAAACTTCCGCGCCCGCAATACCGTAGGCACTGCCGTACTGTACGTACTGCGGATAGTAGACGGGGCTGCTGACGAACTCGCTCGTGTAATCGATAAACTCCACGGAGGTATCCAGTTCCTGCACCGCCACGTCTTTGGCATCGTACACGGTGATGGACTTGATGTACACCGCGCGTTCGGGTGCGGTTTCGTCCTCTTCGGTGGCGGGATCGTCCGCCTTCGCAGGATCCACGCCCCAACCGCGCAGAATGATCTCGCCGCCGCTGACGATCGCTTCCGCCAACTCTGCGGTATTGACCGTCTGCGGTTCGGTAAACTTGTTCGCCGCCGAGAACTGACCGGGGCCGGTGACGTAATCCACGTTCTTACCGACCGTAAAGGTCGCCACGTTCAACTGATTACGCACCATCGGTGCCGCAGCATTCAACACCGCCGAGTCCCACGTAACGCCGCTGTAGTTGGTGTACAGCGCCATGATCTTATCGGCGCCCTTTTGTGCATCAAATGCGATGCGGGTGGAGGAGGTCACTTCGCTCGGAACATAATATTCCACCGAAACGGCGATCTCCTGCCCGTTTTGGATATCCTCGGCAGTGAAGTGACCGAACTCACTGAGGCTGAGCACGATACCGTCGTTGTGGGTCACCAACTTCAAGCCGTAGGCATCGGTGCCGGGGATCTGCACGGGGGTAAGGGAGGTGCCGCCGCCGATCGGACGGATGCCGCCGATCGAGATCTGTTTCATCGTGCCGTCGGAGAAGTCGAGTTTCGCATACTCGCCGAGTTTGGCAAGTTCTTCGCCCTCTTGGAACACTTCGCCGCAGTGGGCGCAGACCAGATCACCCGAGAAACCGACTTCCTCATAGGTCGCTTCCACGCGGCCCTGCCAGATCAGGTTCTTGTTCGCCTCGGTGAACTGATCGTGATAGGTTGCACAATCTTCACGCAGATCGTACACCCGCACGGTGGCGATGTCACTCAGATCGTCCGCCGTGTTGATCTCGTAGGTATAGCCTTCTTCCTCGCTGCCCTTCCGCTCGTAGTGCACGTCGCGCAGGCGGATGGAAGAGGCGCCGTTCAGGGTGTTGAAGAACGCCGCATCCAGCAAGATCGCTTCGTAACGGCCGTTTTCATCGAAGTTCACGTCAAAGCCGGCGCTCCACGTGGCACCGGGGCCGCCGATCTGGTACTGATAGTTCATACCCGTGACGGTGCTGCCTTCTTTGCGCTCGATCACCAGTTTCACGGGAGTCGCCCCCGCATCCACCGTGGTCAACAGCGCAGACGGCACCTTGATGTAGGTGTAGTTAAAGCGCGGATACTGCTTTTCGGTATCCTCAGTGTACCATTCCACACAGTCGGAGGAAGTATCCAAGCCGTTCGCCGCCAGCGTGAGATATTCGGGATAGTAGGGGTTGGTGGCTTCGCCTTCGAAATTGACGTAGTAGTGGTCGGCCTCGTCGGTACTGCCGCCCAATTCCGCCGCGTTGCACACGGTGATGGACTTGATGTAGATGGGCGTGTCTTCCGATACCTTGTTGCCCCAGCCGTACAGCGTCACTTCGCCGCCGTTCACCAGCGTTTTGGCGAAGGTGAGCGTCTCGAGATCCACGGGAGAGGTGATCTTATCGTTGCCGCTCCACTGGCCCTGCGGGCAGTGATAGGTGATATCCTTACCCACCGTGAAGGTGGCGATCGCCGTCTTATCGCTTGCGAGGCCCGCATTCTGGTTGATGCAGGCGGAATCCCAACAGGTGCCGCTCCACGATTTGTAGAACGCGAGGTTCTTGGAGCCTGCCGACGCGAATGCGATACGGGTCGCACCGTCGTGTACGCCCGCCAGATAATATTCCACCGTCACCGCAAGGTCGATGTTGTCGAGAATATGAGATTCGTCGATCGCAAATACATCCTGATCGATTGCGAACTTGAAGCTGCCGTTATGCACGGTGATGGCATAGGCATATTCATCGCTGTTCGGCAATTTCTGCAATGCCGAGGCGTCGGGGGCCGTCTTGAACGCCGTGTTCTTCACGGTGCCGTCCGAGAAATCGAGCTGTGCGTAGACTTTACCCTGCGGAATAACGGCACCTTCGGTGAGCAACGCACCACAGGTGTCACAGGTCACCGTACCGGTGAAACCGGGGGCGTCCAGCGTGGGAGCCTGATACCCTTCGGAGGTCACGTTCCACTGCTTCTCCACGCGCCACGCGTGCATTGCCGCCGTCACGTCGGCATCGGCGCCTTCTGCGTCACAGTAGGTCGCCACGTCGTACACTTCCACACGGGCGATCTTTTCGGCTTCCGCCATCTGCAAGCGGAAAGAGCCGTGACCCGCACCGTTGCGCAGATACGCCGCAGGAATGATCGTGCCGCCCACACCTTCAACAATGGTTGCCGAGACGGTGGGTGCATCCTTGATCAGAGAACTGTGCGTCGCCGCCATCTGACCGTCATCCTTACGTTCGCCGTAGATCTGATAGGTATCGATCGCGACAGTGGTGTTCTCGTACCCTTCTTTGGTGAAGAAGCGCAGATACACCGGCTTGTTCACGTTATCCTCAGCCGCCCATGCGGGTGCATCGGAAGCCAGGCTGAAGTAGCGGTAGCCCGCGAAGCCTTCCGGAACGCCGACTTCCTTGTCGGCATAGTTCATCTGATACACGTCCGCGATCGGCGCGCCTTCGATCTCAGGATAGTAGGGACAGCCGGAGGAGACGGTGTTTTCAAAATCGTAGTAGGAATACGGCACCGCTTCGATACCGCCGACGTACTGCGAGTCAATGATCTTCACACCGGTGATGTACAGTTTACCGGCGCCTTCGCCCAGGATCTTGATACGCAAGCGCGTGTCGTTACCGCGAATAGCATCCACTTCCTCAGGCGTGAGGGTATAGAACACGACGCCCTGCTGACCGACCGGCAGATCGGCGAAGGTCTCCTCGCCGTTCACGGAATCCGATACCGACAGCACCTCGCCCGTAAGCGCAGTTGTGCTGTCAATGTAATACTCCACGGCATAGGTGACTCCGGTGTTTTCGGGCACGTTATTCAACAGGTAGCCGCCGAAATAGAGACCCAAACCGGCGCTGCTCACCTTGAAGCCGTACAGACCGGTATCACCAATCTTCGTACCGCTGCGGATGGGGCTTTCCGTTTCGGTGTTGTTCGCCATAATGTAGCGAACCACACCGATATCATTTTGGGCCTTACCGTTGGTTCCGCCGAAATCAAAATACCCGAACGGAACGGGCAGTTCGTCCGCTACGGCAAACAGCGTAATACCGCTGACACACGAAAGCAGCAGCGCCAAACTTAGTACAAGAGACAATATGCGTTTCATAGTTTTCGTCCTTTCTCACTCAATTACCATCAGTATACACCACGCACATTACGGTGTCAATATAAAAAATTGTTGTCTTTTTTCATTTTTGTTCAATTTTTACATAGGGTTCGGGTTTAACTGCTCACCCTAACGTTCAAAAAAGCACCGCCTCTGCATCCTTCAGAGGCGGCGCTTTGCATTTTCACTTACGATCGGCCAACAACTGACGGATCTTTTCGTGCGGGTCGATGATCACACTGGCGGACATATCGTGATTGAGTGCCGCGATGATGTACGCGATATACTTCGACACGTCCACGTCGTGGAACCACGGGCGGGAAAGCAACTCGGGGGTGCGGTAAGTCAGGTTGGTACCGAACACGCCGTCGATGATGCCATCGGCATACGCCTTGTCGAAGGTATCGAGACCGTTGGTAAAGATCGCGTAGGTCGCATAGGTGAAGATGCGCTTCGCGTTACGCTTTTTCAGTTCATACGCGATATCCAGCATGGATTCGCCCGAGGAGATGATATCGTCCGCAATGAAGACATCCTTGCCCTCCACCGCGTTGCCGAGATACTCGTGCGCCACGATGGGGTTGCGGCCGTTGACGATGCGGGAGTAATCACGGCGTTTGTAGAACATACCGAGATCCACACCGAGCACCGAAGAATAGTACATATTGCGGTTCATCGCACCTTCGTCGGGGCTGATGATGGTGAGGTGGTCACGATCCGCCTTGAGATCGGGGAATGCGCGGAACAAGCATTTCAGCACCTGATAGGTGGGCATCACGTTATCGAAGCCCATCAGCGGCACCGCGTTCTGCACGCGGGAATCGTGTGCGTCGAAGGTAAGGATATTCTCCACCCCCATCGCCTGCAGTTCCTGCAACGCCCACGCACAGTCGAGCGATTCGCGATAACTGCGGCGATGCTGACGGCCGCCGTACAGCAACGGCATCACCACGTTGATACGGTGCGCCTTACCGCCCGCCGCCTGGATGATGCGCTTGAGATCCTGAAAATGGTCGTCGGGAGACATCGCATTCTTGCGGCCGAACAGTTTGTAGTCGCAATCGTAGTTGCCCACGTCGATGATGATATACAAGTCATCGCCGCGGATGCTGCTCTTGATGATACCCTTGCCGTCACCCGACGAAAAACGCGGGCAATCCGACTCCACAATAAAGGTATCTTCCGCATAAAAACTGCCTGCCGCCCAACTGGTGAGATAGTGGTTGATCTTTTCGGTCAACTCTTCCGTCCCGCGCATGGGAAGCAGACGTAAGGGGGCTACCCGACTTTCCGAATGAAAGATGTTTTCGCTGGTGATGATCTCCGACAAAACGACCGCCTCATTTCTTATATAATCCTCTTGTTTTACTCACAGTGTATCATAAATCGACACGCTTGTAAAGGTGACAAACGCGAAATTTTTTGAAAAAGTATAGACAATTTTTACGAAGTTATTATATACTATGGTTAGGTTTTACCTATTGCAACAAGTAAGAGGTGTGAATATGCAGGAACAAGAAGTCGTACGTGAACGGGCACTGCTGTGTGCCGTAGACACGGGCGCTTACGATATGGAAGTCGCACTGGCGGAGTTGCGCGAACTCGTCAGCACGGCAGGCGGCGAGGTCGTGGCGGTGGTCACCCAAAAGCGGGAAAATCCCGACCGCGGCAGTTATCTCGGCAGCGGTCGCATTGCCGAGACGGCAGAGATCTGCGAGGCCCACGAGATCGAACTCGTGGTGGTGGACAATGAGTTGACCTCCATTCAGCAACGGAACCTGGAGGATGCGCTCCCCTGCCGTGTGATCGACCGCACGATGTTGATACTGGATATTTTTGCCGCACGCGCCCGCTCGTCGGAAGGACGGTTACAGGTGGAACTTGCCCAGTTGCAGTACCGTCTTCCCCGTCTGACGGGACAAGGCAGTGCGCTCTCGCGACTGGGCGGCGGTATCGGCACCCGCGGTCCCGGCGAAACGAAACTGGAAAGCGACCGCCGCCATATTCGCCGCCGCATCGGCGCGTTAAAAGCGGAACTGGAAGAGGTGGAACGTCGCCGTGAGGAACACCGCGCCCGTCGCCGCAAGGACGGCTACTGTGCGGTGGCGATCGTGGGGTACACCAACGCGGGCAAATCCACCCTTTTGAACGCACTGACCGACGCGGACGTGTTGGCGGAGGACAAACTGTTTGCCACCCTCGACCCGACGGTGCGCGCACTGCGCCTGCCCGACGGGCGCACGGTGATGCTCTCGGATACGGTCGGTTTCGTGCGCCGTCTGCCCCACCATCTGGTGCGGGCGTTCCGCTCAACGTTGGAAGAAGCGGTAGGTGCCGACGTGATCCTGAACGTGTGTGACGCATCGAGTGACGAAGCGGAGGAACATTTAGCGGTCACCCGCTCGCTGCTTTCGGAACTCGGATGCGGCGACACACCGCAGATCACCGTGTTCAACAAGTGCGACCGCGTAAGCGTTCTGCCCGAAGCAGACGGTACGGCGGTGTACATCAGCGCCAAGGAACACATCGGGTTCGACCGTCTGCTGGATGCCATCACCGCGGCACTCCCCCCCGATCGCCGCCGCGTAACGTTGCTCCTGCCCTTTTCAAAAGGTGCGCTGGCGGAAGAATGCCGCCGCGACGGTGCGGTAGAATCCGAAGAATGGGTGGCAGAAGGATTGCGTATGACCGTCACGCTCGGCGCACGTCTGCTCAATCTGACCGAGGTGTATCAAATTGAAGAATAGTATAAAAAAAGAGCGCATCGCCTTGTTGGACGAAGTGCGCGGTTTATGTGTCGTACTGATGGTGGTGTACCACGGGCTGTTCACGCTGGGGTGGTATGCCGATGTCGAAGTGTGCCGTGACCTGTTTCGCTTTTTTACGCCCGTGGAGCCGTTTTTTGCCGGAGTATTCATCTTCCTGTGCGGGCTGTGTTGCACGCTTTCGCGCAGTAATCTGAAACGCGGGGCGTTGCTTGCGGTGGTGGCGGCGGGCGTGTCGGTCGTGATGGCGGTCGGCTTCCCCGAAAATGCCATCTGGTTCGGCGTGCTTCACCTGCTCGCCACCTGCATCTTGCTGTATTCGCTGCTTCACCGCATCATTGCCCGCGTGCCGGGTTGGCTCGGTGCGGTCGTGTGCGCCGTACTGCTGCTGTTGTGTTGGCACCTGCCCGTGCAATATGAAAACGGCTTTTTCGGTATCCGCAACGTGTGGGAGGTGACCGTCCCCTACCGCATGGTACAGTGTGAATGGCTCTACCCGCTCGGACTCGGACGCATTAGCGGTACACAGGGCGATTATTTCCCGCTGTTACCGTGGATCTTCTGCTTCTTTGGGGGTAGTTTTTTGGGACAGTACGTACACAGCCTTCCCGCTGTTTTGAAGCGTTCGCACGTGCCGCCGCTCGCTTTCGTCGGTCGGCACGCGTTGGTGTTTTACGTGGTGCATCAGCCGCTCATTTACGGGATCGCGTTCTTGGTATCAAGCATTTGATGCCGATATAGATCAACATCACACCAAACCCGCGGCGCAGCCAGTCGGTGGGCAGATACACGGTGCACCACGCGGCGAGTGCCGCCGTCACCGCACCGCCGAGCGCGGCAGGCCACACCTGCCGCCACCCCACCGTGCGGCGGCGAAAGTGCAAAAACAGCGCCATCGGTGAACAGCAGATAAAATATAGCAAATTGATTCCTGCCGCCGTGCGTTGGGCCACCCCGGCCACGGCGGTCAAATATAGGAGCAATAACGTACCCCCGCCGACACCGCAGCCGCTGACGAACCCTGCCGCGGCACCGACCAACAACTCCATTATCACAGTAGCAACACCGCCTTAATTCCGCCGTACAGCAAAAATCCCGCCATTGCCCAGCGCAACCACTGCACGGGGATACGGCGAAACAGCAGCCCCGCAAGCGCCCCGCCGATCGCACCGCCGAGCAAATACCACCCCACCCGGGTGACCGCCACCCCACCTCTGAGGAAATACACGGTGAGCGACACCATGGAAATGGGAACCATAATGGCGAGCGACGTGGCATACGCGTTTTTTTCGGGCAATTTGAGCCATCCTATCAACAACGGCACGGCGATCAAGCCGCCGCCCGCCCCGAACAGACCGTTCGCCGTCCCTGCGGCGGCACCTACAAGCAGCAGTTTGGCCGTTTCGCGGGCAGCTGTTTTTTTGTTTTCCACATCACACCACCTCGCGGTTAGTATGTGTCGCACGCACAAAAAAATCCGCCGAACATACCATTCGACGGATCTTGTCAGGTATAAAACGTGCATTCGAGCAATTTTCGCCGCAAGCTTTTTGCAGAATTTCCCGATCTACGCATACCTTCTTTAGCGAGGATAGGAAATTTCTATCCTATCTTGTTCGGCATACTCGGTCGTAAAAGTTACGTCCTCCATTGTATAGGTGTGCGGCGGCACGATATATTTGGATGTGATCCCCGCCTCGCCAATACAGACCTCGCGATACCCGTTCAAACACCGCACCGCGTTTTTCTCGCCGGAATAGGAATAATTTCCTGCGTGCAAGATCGGCTTGTTGCCCCATTCCGCACCGTTGTCCGTAACGCGAGAGATGTGATCGTGCCCGCACAACAAACACAGGATGCGCGACTCTTCGCAAAGCAGACGGCGAAACGCCGCGCTTTCCTTTTCTGCATCAAACCAATGAGCACACAAAACCACATATTTGTCGGGATGCTGTGCCATCAATGTTGTGATATCCTCCACATCGGCGCCAATGTACGTGCCGTCGCTGTGCTCCGTCGGATCAAGATCTCCGCCGAACGTATCCAGCATAACAAACAGAATCGGTCCGCAAACCAAATGATCGCGGCGCTTGTGTCCCGTGATATTCTCCCATTTCTGTTCGCCGTATTGCTCGTGATTTCCCGCAATCATACGTACAGCCACCCCTTCGGGAGCCATCCGTGGCAAACACTGCTCTTTAAACAACTGCGTGTTGCTGACTCCCTGGGTCAAATACGTACCTTTGGTATCCCACACCCAAAAATCCAGCGAATAATCACCAAGCAACAACAATGCGTCGTACGGTGCGTTCGCATATTCGTTTTCCAAGTCCGCACAAAGGCGCTCACGCTTCACCCCTTGCGAAACACCATACCATCCGTCGCGGCAATAATGAATGTCCGACATAACCAACACACGCATAGTTTTCATGTTACTCCTCCTCACAGGATGATGGAGAAAGTATAGCACACACCGTCTCGGAACGCAAGCGCTCTGAAAAAATTTTTACTGTGTAAAATCGATGTGAATTTGGAAGAATTTTCGCAGAATGTTTCTAAAATTGCGACATACACTACCCTTGCAAACACGGTTGCATAACACGACGGCCAACAGCCGTAAAGATAAGGAGTAAGTTACCATGTCGAAGAACAAGTCTGTTATTCCCGAGGCGCGCGAAGGCCTCAACCGTTTCAAGATGGAAGCCGCAAACGAAGTGGGCGTGAACCTGAAGCAGGGTTACAACGGTGACCTGACTGCGAAGCAGGCGGGCTCCATCGGCGGTCAGATGGTCAAGAAGATGATCGAGCAGTACGAGAACGGCCTGAAATAAGTCGATTTTCACTGCGAGCGGTCGGGGCGTTTTGTCCCGACCGCTTTTTTAAAAAAATCCAAAAAAATCGCGTATGACCACTTGACAAACGGGAAAAATGTGTTATAATCACTTATGCTAAATATTGCGGAATGGTGTAATGGTAGCACTACAGTCTCTGAATCTGTCTGTTGGGGTTCGAGTCCCTGTTCCGCAGCCAAAAAGAAAACCACCCAAAGGGTGGTTTTCTTTTTTCTGCTTCACGGGACTCGAACCACGAAAGGGAGCAAAGCCCGTAACGCGGGTGAGCGACAAAGCAACAGTCCGGGGGACTGTTGCGCCTTTCGTCCAAACGAGCGACAGCGAGTGCGAACAACTACGATACGCTCTCCACCACAAAAGGATGCCACCAAAGGTGGGTGCGATTAGGGAATGAAATGGAGAGAATGTATCTTGAGCGGTACATTCTCTCCTTGTGTTTTGTGAATAT
>CAZESL010000057.1:0-14112 GCA_964515215.1 uncultured Eubacteriales bacterium | reverse complement strand
GACTGTTGACGGCTGTCACCGCCGATCACCACCGCGGCAAGTTTCGTAATGCCGAACCGCTCTTTATAAGAAGCAAACTCTTCCACGTCTGCTGTACGCGCTACCACGACGATCTCATCAATAACACGGGTGTTTTGCAACACCGTCAGCGTGTGTGCCAACACGGGACGCCCGTTCAGCAATAAGCGTTGCTTTTCACCGCCCATACGGGTGGCACTGCCCGCCGCGGGCACGATAGCTGATACGAATCTACTCATAATTTCCTCCTAAGGAATCGCGCCCGTGCACGTAGCTCTTCGGTCGCGTCCGTATCGATCCGAAAACCTTGCGAAGTCTCCACTATCACATCGCCCGCACGCACGGCAGGCGGCAGATCACACAACTTCACCGTACGCGTCGTTTCATCTGCCATGCACAATACCGCCCATTCCCCTTCGATGCGGTCTACCGTTATCATCGTTTTCACTCCGTTTCGGTCGTCACACGCAACGTTTTTCCGTCACTCGTCACCACGATACGCCCGTGATGATCGGTGCGGTATATCGATGCACCGACCCGTTCCAAACGCGACAGCACCGCCGACGTAGGATGGCCGTATACATTATTTCGCCCGCAAGATATCACCGCTACTTTGGGTGATACACGGCGCAGGAACTCCTCACTCGTCGCATTATCCGCACCGTGATGCGACACTTTTAAGAAATCGGCATGCAAGTCTTCCGAAAACAGAAATCCTTCCACCGAATCCCCTGCATCACCCATAAACAAGAAGCGGGTATCACCATAGGTCACCATACACACGATGGATTGTTCGTTGGAATCCTCCGATTCCACCAAAGGTGCCAGTATCTTCACCTCGGCCCCGCCGAGCGAGCGAACCATCCCCGCTTCGGTTTCGGTCACCCGAATCTGCCGCTCATCCAAGCAGGAGAGCAGATTCAAATACGTGGCGGTAGTCGGCTCCGCACCGTACGGCATGGTCGACATCAAATACTCGCCTACCGTGAAATTCCGGAGCACTTCGCACATACCGCCGATGTGATCGGCATCGGCATGGGTAGCAATGACATAGGTGAGATGTGTCACCCCCATGCGTTGCAGATATTCCGCAACGTCGTCACCGTCGTTGTGTTCACCCGCATCGATCAACATCGTCTCACCGTCGCAAAACAACAGCAGAGCATCCGCATTCCCCACGTCCAACGTGTGCACTTGCAACTCGCCGTCTTGCGGAAGTTCGCGCGGGTCGGTAACACCGCTCCACAGGAGCAAGCGGTCGGTAAATCCCGTTTGTTCGGATACGAAGCACAATATCAGCACGACCGCCGTAATGAGCAACCACCAGCGATGCCAGATCGCCAATACCCGTTCACGTAACCGCTTTAGCATATCAACGGCGACCTCGACTCTTTTTCGGCATTGTTTTTTGGGGGTGTTTCGGCGGTGCAGGACGCTTAGCACCGCTTTCGGCAGGCACCAAACACTGCGGCCCGTTGCCGATCAGATCGGCACGTCCCGCCCGTTTGAGTGCCGCCCGCACCTTGTCGCGGTTTTCGGGACGAAAATACTGCAGCAACGCCCGCTGTTCCGCCTTTTCCGCCGCCGTGCGCGGCACGTAGATGGGTTTCATGGTGTAGGGATCCAGCCCCGTGTAGAACATGCACGTCGAGATGGTTCCCGGTGTGGGATAAAAATCCTGCACCTGCTCGGGATGTAATCCTTCTTTTTTCAAAAACAGTGCCAGTTCCACCGCATCCCGCAGCGTACTGCCGGGATGGGAAGACATCAGATACGGCACGAGATACTGCTTCTTATCGATACTTTTCGTCAACTCATAAAACCGCTTTTGGAAACGGCGATAGGTATCGATGGCGGGTTTTCCCATGGCGTTCAGCACACCGGCGGAACAATGTTCGGGAGCGACCTTCAACTGCCCGCTCACGTGATACTGTACGAGTTCCTTAAAGAAGGTCTCATCTTTATCTTCCAGCAAATAGTCAAACCGTATACCCGAACGGATAAACACCCGTTTTACCCGCGGCAGTGCACGCAAGCGGCGAAGCAGATGTAAATACTCCTTATGGTCGGCGCGCAAGACAGGACACACGGTAGGTGCCAAACACTTTTTGCCCTTACACAACCCACGTGTTGCCTGCCCTTCGCAGGACGGTGCACGGAAATTCGCCGTCGGGCCGCCGACGTCGTGGATATACCCTTTAAAATCGTGCATCGCGGTCAATTTTTCCGCTTCCCGCACCACCGAATCTTCACTGCGACACGCGATCTGCCGCCCTTGGTGGAAGGCGATGGAACAAAAATTGCACGCACCGAAGCACCCGCGGTTATGCACCAGCGAGAACTTGACCTCCAACAGCCCCGGTACACCGCCTGCCGCTTCGTACGACGGGTGATACTCCCGCATATACGGCAACTCATACACATGATCAAACTCTGCGGTAGAAAGCGGCGGCATCGGAGGATTTTGCACCACGATCACCTCGCCGTGCCGTTGTATCACTGTTTTGCCGCGCACCGCGTCCTGCTCATCCTGTTGGATGCGCGCTGCCGTAGCGTACTGTTTTTTGCCGCGTTCATCTGCCGCACGTACCTGATCAAACGACGGACATTCGGCACACGGGCGCGGCTTGTACGCGTTCACGGGCACGGCAAACGCCGTACCGCGAATGTCGGTGATGGACGCGATCGGCTCACCTGCCGCTAAACGCTGTGCGATCTCAACGTCCGCCTTCTCCCCCATACCGTACACCAAAATGTCGGCGGTACTGTCCACCAAAATGGAGGGACGCACCGCATCGTCCCAATAATCGTAATGGGCAAAGCGGCGCAGTGACGCCTCCAGGCCACCGATCAAGATCGGAATATCGCCGTACATTTCCCGTATCCAGCGGCAGTACACAATGGTTGCGCGATCGGGGCGACGTCCCGCCGCACCACCTGCGGTATACGCATCTTCACTGCGGCGGCGACGGGCGGCGGTATAATGCGCCACCATCGAATCGATGTTACCGCCGTTCACAAAGAAACCCAAACGCGGGCGACCGAATTCCGTAAGGTCATCGGGTCCTTGCGGTTGCGAGAGGATCACCACGCGAAAACCGGCATCCTCCAACACGCGGGAAATGATGGCGGTACCGAAACTGGGATGATCGACGTAGGCATCCCCCGTCACCAACACGATATCCGCCGCATCCCATCCGCGCGTCTGCATCTCTTCATTTGTCAACGGCAAAAACGGCATAACTTCTGTTCCTTTACTCCGAAATATCATCACGCAGGGCATTCATTTCCATCCACTGCTGACGGGTGATCAACACTTGACGCGGCTTACTTCCCTCGTGCGGGCCGACGATACCGCGACGTTCCATTTCATCCACAATGCGACCTGCACGGGCATAGCCCAACCGCAGTTTGCGTTGCAACAACGAGGTGGACGCCATACCTGCATCAATAACCACTTCGATCGCCTGCGGAAGCATATCGTCTGCAGGCTCGTCGCCACCGTCGTCATCTGCGCCAGCACTCTCTTTCTTCCCTGCCGCACTTGCCTGACGCTCGATCTCCTGCATGATCTCATCATCATAGATCTCCTCGGTGCCCTCGTCCTTGAGGAAATCCACCACCGCTTCGATCTCTTCCATATCCACGTAACCGCCCTGAATACGCATCGGCTTCGACATACCGAGCGGCATAAACAGCATATCACCGCGACCGAGCAATTTTTCCGCACCGCCGCAGTCCAGGATCGTACGGGAGTCTACACTGCTCGCCACCGTCAGTGCCAGACGGCTCGGGATATTTGCCTTGATCAGACCCGTGATAACGTCGACCGACGGGCGTTGCGTCGCGATCACCAAATGCATACCTGCGGCACGCGCCATCTGTGCCAAACGCACGATCGCGTCTTCCACTTCGTTCTTCGCCGCCATCATCAAGTCTGCCAACTCGTCAATAAGGATAAGGATCTGCGGTTTTGCCTTCAAAGTATCGCTCTTGTGCGCCAAACGGTTGTATTCTTCCAAATTACGCACGTTGTTCTCAGCAAACGCTTTGTAACGGGCGAGCATTTCGGTCACCGCCCAGCCGAGTGCGCCCGCCGCTTTGCGCGGATCGGTCACCACCGGTACCAACAGATGCGGGATCCCGTTATACACACCGAATTCGACCATCTTCGGGTCGATCAACAAAAGGCGCACTTCTTCGGGAGAAGCGCGGAACAACACGCTTTGGATCATCATATTGGTACACACCGATTTACCCGAACCGGTGGTGCCCGCAATCAGCAAGTGCGGCATCTTCGCAAGGTCGGTATACACCGTATTGCCTGCAATATCGCGACCGAGCGCTACCGTCAGTTTGCTTTTGGCAAGTGAGAAATCGGGCGCGTCGATCATCTCACGCAGGCCGATGGACATACGGTTGCGGTTGGGCACCTCAATGCCCACCGCCGCTTTGTTCGGGATCGGCGCTTCGATACGCACGCCCGTGGTCGCAAGACGCAGGGCGATATCGTCCGCAAGCCCCGTGATCTTACTGAGTTTCACACCCGCACTGGGTTCCAGTTCATACCGCGTGACCGACGGGCCGCGGGATACGGCGATCACTCGCGCACTCACGCCGAAATCGTTGAGCGTCTTCACAAGCAGATCCGCCGTTTGCTGTTGTTCCTGTTGAGCGGCGGCCGCATTTTGCGGTTTCGCCTCGCGGAGAAGCGAAATCGGCGGGTAACGGTAGGTGGTCGGTGCCGTTTCTTTTTCGGCCGCTTCGTTCAACTCGCCGCTGATGGAATCGTCCACACCGCCCTCGACGGTCGGCTCTTCCGTCACGGGCGGTTCCTGTTTTCTTGAACGGCGCTTTTTAGGAGTCGGTTCTTCTGCCGTTTCTCCTACGTAACCGTCCCCCATATCCACGTCAATAGCGGCCGGTCTCTTTTCTTTTTCGTGGTCGTACGCCTGCTTTTCTTTCTTCTTGGTAACGATAGCGACCCCTTCGGTATCCACCCGCTCGCGCGCTTTTTTCACCACTTTGGCGGGTGCTTTAAAGAGCGTAAGCACACTGGTCTTCGTCACGATCATGATAACCACGAACAGTGCAAGCAGCAAAATGATCTTGGCACCGATATCCGAAAACGCCCATTCAAACACGTAACCGAGCAAGGAACCGCACACACCCGCACCGTACAGATGCGTACCGTTTTTATACGCCGTCACCAATGCGGCGAAATAATTTTCCGTCACGTCGGCGGCAAAGATATGTACGGTACTGCCGACTGTAAACAGCAACAGTACCCCCTGCAACACACGGCGACGTACCGAATCGTCATCCTTCTCTTTCGCGAGCAGAACCGATATATATATGGCAATCGGCGGCACCAAAAATGCGCAAAATCCGAATAGGCCGAACAGCAAGTTGTGAAGCCAGTTCCACAAACTCGCCCCCGGAATCAACAGAATACACATAAAGAGAATGGCACACGCGAGCAGGATCACTGCCATCATCTGTGCAGACACCTGTCCTTGTTCTTGCTTGCCGCCTCGCGCCTTTTTCGCCGAAACCGCCCTTTTCTTTGCCATACTTTTTAACCGTCCTTCTTATTGGTTTTCTATCATGCGGTAGAGTGCCGCGATCGCATCACCGAGCGAGCCGAGCTCGTCGATCAGCCCTTCCCGTACGGCATCGTTGCCGTCGAGCACGCTTCCCATATCGGTGGTCAACTCGTCGGTGCTGTTGCACAGTTCGGCAAACCGTGCTTCCGACAAATGGGAGTGTTCACACACGAAACGGGTAATACGTTCCTGCATACGCTGAAAATACCGAAACGCCTGCGGCACCCCCAACACCAACCCGTTCGTACGCACGGGATGAATGGTCATAGTAGCCGACGGGGCAATAAACGACCGTTTGGCCGATACCGCGAGCGGCACGCCGATGGAATGTCCGCCGCCGAGCACCAACGATACGGTGGGCTTACGCATCCCCGATATCATCTCCGCGATCGCAAGTCCCGCTTCAATGTCACCGCCGACCGTATTCAACAGGATCAACACCCCTTCGATCTCGGTACTCTCCTCGATCGCCACCAGTTGCGGTAACACGTGTTCGTACTTGGTGGTCTTGTTGTCGCTTCCGAGAGCATAATGCCCTTCGATCTGGCCGATCACCGTCAAGCAGTGAATGGTGTGCCGACCGTTATCGGTCACCACCGCGCCCGTTTCCACCATGTCTTTCAACTGTTCTTGCAACACACGGCTCTCGTGGGTCTCGCGGCGTACCGGCTCGTTTTTATCTTTACTCACATTTCTTCACCTCATCGGGTAGTGTTACCGATGAGACGGGAAATATTATATTTTGAAAACGGCGTAACTGCAACCTTTCACGGTAGCCGTCGTACCGTTGATCTCCATGTTGCGGGAAACGTAGACTTCCTGCGGCTCGGGAATATCCAACGTGTATTCGCGCACCGAGGGGTTGATGATCACGCGAATGCGCTCATCCCCTGCGCGACGTTCGTACACGGCGGGATAACTGCTGTCACCGATCACCTCAAATTCGCCGTCCTCCTGCAATGCGGGATGTGCACGGCGCAACGCCGTCATCGTCTTCACGTGATTGAGCAGAGAATCGGGATCCTTTTCCTGTGCTTCGACCGTCGGTGCATCAGGCGACGGGTCGCAGGGAATATACGTCTTGTCGGCAGTGGAAAAGCCGTAGTTCTTCCCCGCTTTCCATTGCATCGGGGAACGCGCACCCGTGCGGCGGTAACCGCCTTCCACCGAGCGCAGACCTTCCAGATACCGCATACCGATCTCATCACCGTAGTAGATCAGCGGAATGCCGGGCATGGTGTAGATGAAGGTCTGGATCACGCGCAGATCTTCCTCGTCCCGTTCCCACGCCACACGCGGCAGATCGTGTGTACCCGTGGGTACCGACACGTACCCGAGACCTTTCGTCTTGTTCAACTGATCGATAAAATCTTCGTAAAACAGACGGAAATCGCCCTCGCCCTCTTTGCGGAAATAGCTGGGGCCGACCCAATCCAGACGGTCGTTACGCCCTTTTTCGTGGCGGAACAGCGTGGTGAAACACTTCAAATTGAAATGGATCAGGAAGTCCACGTCAAAACCGGCCGCGAGCGCCCGCTCGGGATAGCTCCATTCCGAGATCAGCAGGCAATCGGGGTGCGTCTCCTTGAACTTCGCACTCATTTTCTGCCACAGTTTGATGGTCTCTTTTTCATCACAGTCGTACTTGACCAGCGAAAAAGCCATGTCCACGCGGAAACCGTCCACACCGTGTTTCGTCCAGTGATCCATAATGTCCAGCAACGCCTCTTGCGTGGCGATACAGTGCGGATCATCCACCGCCCTTTGCCACGATTTGGCAGGGTCGGGATTGGCAAAACCGTAGTTCAGTGCGGGTTGGCAGTAGTAGTAATTCTTCATGTACGAACCGTCGCGGTCGGAATAGCCGTTGATAAAGGTACCGTCACCAAGATCCCCCACCGAATCGGTCCATACATAGCGGTGGGAAAATTCGTTGGGATCGTATTCCGCCGAACGTTGGAACCACTCGCATTCAAGCGACGTATGCCCCGCCACCAAGTCGAGCACGATGTGCATACCGCGCTCTTTCGCTTTGGCACAAAGGCGGCGCAGATCGTCGTTCGTGCCGTAACGGGGCGCCACGGTGTAGAAATCCGATACGTCATATCCCGCATCACGGAAAGGGCTGACAAAAATCGGGTTCATCCAAATAATATTACAACCAAGTCCTTGAATGTAATCGAGTTTTTCCTCTACGCCTTTAAGATCACCGATACCGTCACCGTTGGTGTCGTAAAATGATTGAGGATACACGTTGTAGATCATTGCATTTTTCAGCCACGAGGGATTGGACATCAGAGCAACCTCCTAAAATACATATATCTATACTATAGCACATATTTCTGAATAATGCAACAAAAAATCACCCGTATCCGCATTGATACAGGTGATTTCGTCTTATATTTCTTTTTCCATGCCCAGTACACTCCGTTGACGGCGCAGTAACGGGCGCAACGCGGCGTACACCACGGCGGTAAGTGCGCTGTTGATCCCTGCTTTCAAAAGGTTAAACGGCAGGATGGCAGGCAACAGCATCTTCACCACCGCCGCACGCGGTGTGCCGAGAAAATACACCGTCAAGGTCAAATTCATCGGTACCATTACCGCCGCCATCGCGAGTGTGCCGAGCACCAGACCGACCGTCAGGCGAACGGGACGCACACGACGGCGGGTAAACGCCCCCACAATAAGCACCAGCACGCCCGAGGAAACAATATGCATCACCGCACCGACCCAGCCGTTACCGCCCAGCATAAACGCCTGCACCGCGGAGACCACCGTCAACACCGCCAGTCCCCACAGCGGGCCGAATAACACCGTGACCAGCAGTACGGGTACGTCCGCCATATCGTATTCCAAAAACGGCGCCGCAGGAATCAGCGGAAAATGGATAAAGTACACCAACACCAACGCCACCGCCGCAAGGCAGGACGCCTGACACAATCGGACAAGATGTTTGGATGACATAACGATCGCTCCTTTACAATAAAAAATGCCCCGTCCACAGCGTGACGGGGCAAACACACCAAACTTTAAGTTTATCTTCTCACATCCGGACTGTACCGTCGGCTTTGGAATCTCACCAAATCAGTCGGGATATTTCCCGAGTCGCGGGCTGTAACCGCCGGTGGGGAATCTCACCCCGCCCCGAAGACGCGTATATTGTAACACACCGAAAAGCGCTTGTCAAGAATTTTCGTTTGGTACTTGCCCCCACGCGGATTTTGTGGTATACTGGATGTGTATAATTTGATTTTAGACAGGAGTTTATAACGTATATGCCGATGCAAGGATTTTCCGCCGGTGTGGAACCGGGCGGGTTGTACCGTATGGCTGACATTCAGCTTCTCATTTGTTATATGCTGGGCAGTGTGAAAGAAGCACTCCCCCGCGCTACCGTGATGGATATCGTGGCGGGCGGCGGTATGGCCAACTTTTTCGAGACCACGGAAGCGCTCGAAGGGTTGATCACTGCAGGCAGCGTCACCCAGTCGGAAGATGCCGAACAACTGCTCACGCTGGAGGAAAACGGGCGCATTGCGGTGGAAACGCTGCACGGTCGCCTGCCGCTCACGTTACGTGAGCGCTCAGCCAAAGCCGCCATACAGGCGCTGGCGCGCCGTCATAACGAACGCGATTCCGACGTGAGCATCACCGACCTCACCCACGGTTGCACCGTCACCTGCGCCATCCGCGATGAAGAAGCACCCTTGCTTTCGCTGTCGCTGAAGGTGGGTGACCATCAGCAAGCCGCGTATATTCGCGAACATTTCCTGGACGATTCGGGGCTTTTGTATCGCAGTATTCTCTCCATTTTGACAGGACGTGCCGACGTTCGCGAAGAAGACGGGCGCACGGTCATTCACGTACTGTGAGCACCCGTATTACACTGCCGCCCGACGTGGCAGCACTGATCGCACGGTTACAAAAACACGGTTTTGCCGCTTATGCGGTGGGAGGGTGCGTGCGAGACAGCCTGCGCGGTGTCGCTCCGCACGATTGGGATGTCACCACCGCCGCCACCCCCGACGAGATCGCCGTCCTGTTTGCCGACCACCGCACCGTTACCGTAGGCGCACAACACGGCACCGTCGCGGTAGTGACGCAGGAACGCACGGTGGAGATCACCACCTTCCGCACCGAAGGCGGGTATGCCGACAACCGTCACCCCGATGCGGTGACCTTTGTTTCCGACGTGGAATCCGACCTTGCACGGCGGGATTTCACCGTGAACGCGATGGCATACAACGAAAAGGACGGATTGATCGACCCGTTCGGCGGACAAGAGGATCTGGCGAACGGCATCCTGCGCTGCGTGGGAGATGCCGCCACCCGTTTTTCGGAAGACGCCTTGCGCATTTTGCGCGGGTTGCGCTTTGCCGCCACCCTGCCGCTTTCCATAGCACCCGAAACGGCGTGTGCACTGCACCAAGAGCGCGAGCGATTGCACAACATCGCGGCGGAACGCGTGGCGGTCGAACTGACAAAACTGCTGTGCGGCGAAAACGCACGGCCCGTCTTGCGTGACTATCGCGACGTATTGGCGGTCGTGATCCCCGAGATCGCGGCCACCTTTGATTTTGACCAACGAAACCCGCACCACTGCTACGATATTTATATGCACACCCTGCACGCGTTGTCTGCCGCCCCACCCGACCCCATCGTACGGTGGGCGGTGTTGTTGCACGACATTGGCAAGCCAGACACCTTTACAGTCGACGAAAACGGTATAGGACATTTTAAAGGTCACGCGGCGGCGGGCGTGCCGATAGTAAAACAGATCCTCATGCGTTTGCGTATGAGCCGTGATACGGTAGAGACGGTCACAACGTTGGTGGAAACGCACGACCGTCAAATACTCCCCACCGAATCGGCAGTAAAACGTGTTTTGAACCGTTACGGTGAACGTATTTTCCGCTATCTCATTGCGGTGAAACACGCCGATAATGCCGCGCACGCTTTACACGCCACCGAACGTCGCGCACAATGGCAAGCCGTGGAAGCGGTGCTGAACACCGTATTGGAACAGCAATCTTGTTTTTCGCTGAAAGATCTCGCTGTAAAGGGAACGGACGTTACAGCGATCGGTGTCCCTGCGGGCCCTGCCGTGGGCAAGATGCTGGAACGGTTGTTAGGTGACGTAATGGACGGTCACTGTGAAAACGACCGCGAGATACTACTTGCCCGTCTGCGGACGTTCGTGGATGAGGGGGTATATTTTTGAACGATCCTTGTACCTTGTGCCCGCGACAGTGCAATGTCCTGCGGGCGGACGAACATTCCTGCGGCGGTTGCGGTGTGACCGTTACCCCCAAAGTGGCGCGTGCCGCATTGCATTTTGGTGAAGAGCCGTGTATCAGCGGGCAAAACGGCTCGGGCACGGTATTTTTCAGCGGGTGCCCGCTTCACTGCCGTTACTGCCAAAACCACGGGATAAGCCGTGATGGATTCGGCAAGGAAGTATCTCCCGCACGCCTGGCGGATATCTTTCGCGAACTGGAAGCCGCAGGCGCACACAACGTGAACCTCGTGAGCGGCACGCAATTCGTCCCTGCTATACGTAAAGCGCTTTCGCTTTACAAGCCGTCGATACCCGTCGTGTACAATTCGGGCGGGTATGAACGGGTGGAAACGCTGAAAACGCTGGAAGGCTTGGTGGACGTCTATCTTCCCGACTTCAAATACGCGGACAACGCGCTGGGTGCCGCCCTTTCGGGCGTGCCCGATTACGCCGACCAAGCCGCCGCCGCGATCTTGGAAATGGCGCGCCAGACGGGGCCGATGGTATTGGACGAACACGGCATGGCACAGTGCGGCACGATGGTGCGGCACTTGGTGTTGCCGGGGCACACCAAAAACTCACTTGCCGTGCTTGATTGGTTGGCAGACCACCTGCCGCGCGGCTGTTTTGTCAGCCTGATGTTCCAATACACCCCCTTACGGGAGATCGAAGGATTTCCCACCCTGTCCCGCCGTCTGACACGGCGGGAACGCGAAAAAGTGTTCCGTTATTTGTTGGAATTAGGTTTGACCGACGGGTATGCACAAGAGGCGGAAAGCGCTTCGGCTCTCTACATTCCGAACTTCGACCTGACCGGCGTATGACCCTTGCAATTTGTCACAATTTTGTGTATAATGAAAACATAAAACTAGGAAGGATACGGTAGTATGGCAAAAGAAAAACGGGCGCGGCTGACCAAAGAACGAGTGCGCCGCTTTTTGAACATTCAAAATGAAAAACGCGTATACTTCGTGTTGCAGTTGGTATTTGCCGCATTGCAATGCGTCCTTGCGTACATAACGGTCGGGCAAGGCAGTTTCAACCAATTCGGCATTGCGTTGTTTGTGGTATACGGCACCGTGCTGACCCTGCTTGCCGCCAAATGTTGGCAACACAAGGCCGTGCGGATCCTCGGGCGCACCTTGGCTGCGGTGGTCATTTTCGGTATGGCGGCCATTTTCGTGGAAGTGTCGCTCAACTCTCACTGGGAATCGGGTGTCACGACCGATATCGCGCTGTCCGCAAAAGAAAAACTCGGTATGTACGCCGCTAACCTCTGCACGTGGGTGCAAGGGTTTGTACTGACCACGCTCCCTGCCTTTGCGGTGGCGGCACGCCGTACTAACAACAAAGCAGACGTTGCGTTATTACATATCAACGCGTGGGTGGCGGTCGTGTTTGCCGCGGCAACGTTGTTCTTGTATCACGAACCGTCCCTCAGCGGTGAGACCACTACGTTGATCGCTTTCTGTGCACCGCTGTTCGAGCGTATTACGGCGGGTGTATTGCTGATCGTACATCTGGTGTGCACCCTTGCCACCGCATTTGCGGTGTATATGTTGTATCCCTTCGGAACGAAACATATTAAGAATGCCGTTGAGAAAGCGCGTGCCAAACTACCCGAAGAAGAATAACAAAACCGCCGAAGCGGACGCTTCGGCGGTTTGATACGTTCTTTATTGCAGACGCCCTTCAGCATTGCGGAGCAGGTTGAACAGTGAGGACGCGAACAGCGGATACTGCTCTGCCAACGTGTCGGGCAGGATCTGCGGAGCGGCTTCGGGCGAAAGCCCCTCTTCCCCGTTTACCGTGTGCCCTGCGGCCAATTCCCCGATACGGGCGGCCGTCTTGCTCATTTCCCCGATCAGTGCCGCCTGGAACATATACGACGGCACCGAGAACATCGCGGCAGGATTCTTGGGATTCGCGGAATACAACTGACGGAACACGTCGTACACCGCCAGCGACAGATACGCCGACACTTCACTCGTGAGCCCCTTATTGCTTGCACGCTGCAACAGATCGAAGATCACGTTGACCGAATTGACGATCAGCTTCTTGTTCAGCACCGGCAACAAACTGCCGCGTAATTGGTTATCTTTCGCGGTGGGATCGATGTCGGGAATTTCCTCTACGGCGATCATCGCCCCCGATTTATCAGCGGCACGCCCCAGCAAATAGTCGCAGGAAACGCCGTAATAATCGGCGGCGCGCACCACAAAATCCAGCCCGCATTCGCGGATGCCCTTTTCGTAATGTGAAAGCAGTGCCTGAGAAATTTCCAGATCGGCCGCCGCCTGCTTTTGGCTGAGGCCGCGCTCTTTGCGCAGTAACGTTATAATTCTCGGAAAAGCGGTATTCATGCCCATCCTCCGTCGTAATTAGTCTGTTGTAATCGCCACCGTTTTATACGGCGCGTTTAACATTGTACCACACTTTGATACCATTTGTAAAGTGGAAAATCGCTCAAATTTCGGGAGGTTTTTTATGAAGACTTACAAAATTCACCTCATTCGGCACGGTCAAACCGCCGCTAATGAGACGGGAACCTATATCGGACGCACCGATCTGCCCCTTTCCCCCGCGGGTGTCAACGAATTGTTGCAGATGAAGAAGGTGTATACCTATCCTTACGGTATGCGTTTCTTCACCAGTCCGCTCACCCGTTGCAAGCAGACCTTGCACGTGCTGTATCCCGACAGCAAACCCGAAGTGGTGGAGGGGCTTGCGGAATGCGATTTCGGCGAATGGGAAAATATGCGTATTGCCCACCTCAAAAACCGCGAAGATTTCTTGCAGTGGGTCAGCGGCACCAAAGGCGCGGAGATCCCCGGCGGCGAGACGGCGGCAGCCTTCCAACAACGCGTAATGCAAGCATTTGAAGGGATCGTGGACGAGTTGCTGCACAGCGGCGACACCGAAGCGGTCATCTGCACTCACGGCGGTGTCATTATGCTCATCATGGCGGCATACGGACTCCCGCGCGGCGATATGAAACAGTGGGTAACCAACAGCGGCAGTGGTTTCACCCTGCGTATCACGCCGCATCTGTGGACGCGTGAACCCGTAGCCGAAGCCCTCTGCGCCATTCCGTGGCGCGACGGTGAAGAGGAGGAATGAGAGCCGCCCGTAGGGCGGGTGGTCATAGGGATAAAATGGAGAGAATGCACATTGGATATGCATTCTCTCCATTTGTTTTAGTGGATA
>CAZESL010000056.1:0-14641 GCA_964515215.1 uncultured Eubacteriales bacterium | reverse complement strand
GAGTGCACTCTCTCCATTTTTATCCCTAACCCCACCCGCCGTACGGGTGGCTTTTTTGCTTATTCTTCCATCATTTCCAGACGATACTCGGTTACGGTGCGGTAATTTTCGCCCGCGTCCACACGGGTGGAGGGGAAGGCGGGGTGGTTCGGGGAGTCGGGGCAGTGTTGCGTCTCAAAGCAGAAGGCACTGCGGCGGGCGAGCGGGACCCCGCCTTTGCCGACGGCACCGTCCATCACGTTGCCCGTATACAGTTGTGCTGCGGGTTGATCGGTGAAACAGGTGAGTTTGATACCGCTCTCCACCGAGCAGGCGGTCATCACACGGCGAAACCCTTCGCCGTTCAAAAGATAGTTATGGTCGTACCCGCCGCCGAGCAACATTTGCGGGTGGGGATCGTCGATATCCCGTCCGATGGGCTTCGGTTCACGGAAATCGAAGGCGGTATCGCCGACGTCCAGCCACGTACCCGTGGGAATCAGATTTTCGTCCACTGCATTGACGGAATCGCTGTCGATCCACAAAATGGTATCCGCGATCGAGCCGCTGTTATCGAGACGGAAATAGGCGTGGTTTGTGAGGTTGACTACCGTGGGAGCGTCCGCCTTGGCGTCGTATTCAATGCGCAGGGCGTTTTTTGCCGTTACGGTGAAGGTGACCGACACTAAGAGATTGGCGGGATACCCTTCCTCCCCGTGCGGGGAGAGACGGGAAAACCGCACCGACGGCTCACCGCCTTCACTGAGCACGGCGGCGTGCCACACCCGCTTGTCAAACCCGACATTGCCGCCGTGCAGGTGGTTGACCCCGCGCTCGTTGCACGGCACGGTATACTCTTCACCGTCCAGCGAAAACCGCCCGTTTGCAATGCGGTTGCCGTACCGCCCGATGGTGGCACCCTGATACCCGCCGTTTGCGAGATACCCTTCGATGGTGTCGTACCCGCACACCACGTCGTACCCCTGGAATGTCAATTGCTGTATCGTCCCGCCGTAGGTGAGCAGGGCGGCGGTCATGCCGCCGACACCTTCCAAAATATATCGGTCTATCTTCTCGCCGCTCGGCAGGATGCCGAACGGTTCCACACGAATACTCATAATATAAACGCCTCCTTCACTTTATGGTTTTCAGTATATCACTCTATTTTGAAAAAAGCAATTGCAAAATCGAAAAGTATGCTGTATAATAGGAACGTGTTTTGAGAGTTATGAAAAGAAGGAGTTTATAGTATGGGAAAAGGTACACGTAAAAGAGAAATGGCGGAGATCCGCCGCGCGCAGGAAGAGCAGAAAGCGGCTGCCCGCAAGAAAGAACATCGGCGCAACATTCTGATCGGCACGGTGTCGGCGGTGGTCATTGTGGCGATCCTCGGCGGCGCCATCTTCGGCATCTGGAACAACAAACGGCTGAACAGCAACGATTATCTCATTCACCACACGATCGCCGCCAAATCGACGAACTACAAAGTCACCAAGGCGATGATGACCTACTTCACCGCTTCGACCTATATGAATTATTGCACCCAGTACGAGGATCAGCTTGAGGATCTGGGGCTGGACACTTCGCAGGCACTCGAAGCGCAACAGTGCGTCTATGACGACAGCATCACGTGGTACGACTATTTTGTGGATACCACCGAAAACACCGTCAAATGGATGCTCAGTTTTGCGGAGCAGGCGCGTGCGGACGGCGTGGAACTTTCGAAGGAATACGAAGACCTGATGCAGGAAACGCTGGAGGCCACCGAACCCGAAAACTTCGGCGCAGACCTGACGCTGGACGACGTGAAGGCGTGCTTGGAACTCTACTACATGGCGGTCATGCAGGAAGAGAAGGTGCAGGCGGGCAATGTCGCTTCTACCGACGATATCAACGCGTGGGCGGACGAGAACAACAAGACCCTGCTTCGTGCGGATTATACCTATTATAACATTCCCTACGGCACGGGTGCGTATTACGCCGACGAGGCGGCCGCCCGCGCCATGGCGGACAAGCTTTTGAACAGCACCGAAGAGGAATTCATCGCTACTGCAAAGGAGGAGTTGCTTGCACGTCAGGTGTATGCGGACGAAGAAACGCTTGAGGCACAGTTCGGTGCGAACTATCTGCGCAGCGACTACGCGTACAATGACGGTGACGGTTTCAGCGATTGGCTGTTTGCCGCCGAGACAAAAGCGGGGGACACCAAACTGGTGGAGAAGACCGACAGCCAGACGCTGACGGTGTATCTGTGCCGTGCCGCCGCCGCGCGTGACAGCGAGCCGGTGGTGGATGTGCGCCACATCTTGTTTACTGAGGATACATACGAGACCGATGATGCCGCCAAAGCCAAGGCGGAGGAAGTGCTGAAGCAGTGGCAGGAAGGCGAGGCTACCGCCGAATCCTTCGGCGCGCTCGCGAAGGAGTTCACCGAGGATTCCAACGGTGACGAAGGCGGCCTGTACGAAGGCGTGACCCAGGGGCAGATGGTAGAGACCTTCAACGACTGGTGCTTCGATACGGCTCGCAAGACGGGTGATACCGGCATCGTGAAGACGGATTACGGCTACCACGTGATGTACTTCGTGAGATCCTACGACCGTTGGTACCTCACTGCCAAGCAGACCATCGAAAGCGAAAACTACCAGGCGACCTCGGATTCCTACGCCTCCACCTACGGTGTGACGGTGGACGAAGCGGTCGCCCACACGGTCGTATTCGCCTAAAAAACGCGTAATTCTACCACGGAACCGTGTGTTCCAACACTAAAAAATCACCCACCCTCTGTTCGTTTTGACGGAGGGTGGGTCTTTTTTTCTGCCTTGTATTGGTCAAATGGGAAAAAATTGCAAAAAAAATAATCAATTTCCGTTAGGGAATTGACTTTTTTACAAAAATAGTATATGATAGTAAACTGCACAATCTTGCGGGAGGGGGAAATTGCGCCTTTAGTATAGCACATATCGGCGCAAATTGCAACCCCTTTCAGCAAAATGACGAAATTCTCCTGTACAGCCAACGGGACGGCGGTGCGGGTGTGTGAAAAGAAGGAGTGATCGACCGTGCAAACCAAGCAGGTAAAGTTGGGCCGCACCGAGCGTACGAGCTTCGGTAAGATCAACGAAGTACTCGAGATGCCCAATCTTATCGAGATCCAGAAGAATTCGTATCAGTGGTTTCTGGACGAGGGATTGAAGGAAGTATTTGCCGATTCCCCCGCCATCGAAGACTACACCGGTAATCTGATCCTGGAGTTTTTGGATTACCGTCTGGACGACACCCCGAAATATACGGTGGAGGAGTGCAAGGAGCGTGACGTGACCTACGCCGCCCCCCTGCGTGTCCGTGCCCGCCTCATCAACAAAGAGACCGGCGAGATCAAGGAGTCGGAAGTGTTCATGGGCGATTTCCCGCTCATGACCGACAGCGGCACCTTCGTCATCAACGGCGCGGAGCGCGTGATCGTGTCCCAGCTCGTGCGTTCGCCCGGTGTGTACTACGGTCTGGATTACGATTCGACCGGTAAGAAGCTCTTCAGCACGACGGTCATCCCGAACCGCGGTGCATGGCTGGAGTATGAGACCGATTCGCAGGACGTGTGCTACGTCCGCATCGATAAGAACCGCAAGGTCCCCGTGACGGTGCTGGCGCGTGCGCTCGGCCTCGGCTCGGATGCGGAACTGATCGAAGCTCTCGGTGAGGACGAGCGTATACACGCCACCATCGAAAAGGATCCGACCAAGAATACCACCGACGCTCTGCTCGAAGTGTATCGCAAACTGCGTCCCGGCGAGCCGCTGACGGTGGAAAACTCGAAACAGCATCTGGAAGGCTTGTTCTTCGATGCCCGCCGTTACGACCTGTCCCGTGTCGGACGGTATAAGTACAATAAGAAACTCGGTCTGGCAGGCCGTCTGGAAGGCTGCACCATCAGCCGTCCCGTCGTGCATCCCATGACGGGCGAGATCCTGGCGGAGCCGGGTGAAGTTATGACTCGCGCCCGTGCACAGGAAATCGATAACACCGGTCTGTTTGAAGTGTACGTCACGGTGGAAGAGCACGGTGAAACGCGTGAGGTCAAGATCCTCGGCAACGGTACGGTGGACATCCGCGCGTTCATTCCCGCGGAGTATACCACCATCGACGACAAGTTCCTCGAAGAGGCGGGCGTCGGTGAGCGCGTGTGGATCCGAGTGTTGAACGAACTGCTTGAGCAGAACGGCGACGAAGCGTCGCTGCGTGAGGCGATCGTCGCCCGCGCACACGACCATACCGTGAAGAATGAGGAGAACAAGGAAGAACTCGTTCCCGGTCTGATCCCGAATCACATCACCCGCGACGATATCTTCGCGTCCATCAACTACCTCTTCTGCCTCGGTCACGATATCGGCACCACCGATGACATCGACCACTTGGGCAACCGCCGCATCCGTTCGGTGGGTGAGTTGTTGCAGAATCAGTTCCGCATCGGCTTCTCCCGTATGGAGCGCGTGATCCGTGAACGTATGACCCTGCAGGCGCAGGATATGGACGTCATCACTCCGCAGGTGCTGATCAACATCCGTCCCGTGGTGGCGGCGATCAAAGAGTTCTTCGGTTCTTCGCCGTTGTCCCAGTTTATGGATCAGAACAACCCGCTCGGTGAGTTGACGCATAAGCGCCGTCTCTCCGCACTGGGCCCCGGCGGTCTGTCCCGTGACCGCGCCGGCTTCGAAGTGCGTGACGTGCACTACAGCCACTACGGCCGTATGTGCCCGATCGAGACGCCCGAAGGCCCGAACATCGGTCTGATCTCCTATATGGCAACTTTTGCCCGCATCAACCGTTACGGTTTCATCGAAGCGCCCTACCGCAAGGTGGATAAAGAGCGCGGCGTGGTGACCGACGAAGTGGTGTACATGCCCGCCGACGTGGAAGACGATTTCCTCGTGGCGCAGGCGAATGAACCGCTTGATGCCGACGGTCACTTCCTGAAAGAGCGTATTACCGTGCGTCATCGCGGCGAGTTCTACGACGTGGAGAACACCCGTGCGGACTATATGGACGTTTCGCCCAAGATGCTCGTCTCGGTCGCGACCGCGATGATCCCGTTCCTTGAGAACGACGACGCGAACCGTGCATTGATGGGTTCGAACATGCAAAAGCAGGCTGTGCCGCTGCTCACCACCGAGTCGCCGATCGTCGGCACGGGTATTGAGTACAAGGCCGGCGTGGACTCCGGTGTGTGTGTGCTGGCGAAAGCGGCCGGTACGGTGATGAGCGTGTCGGCGGATCGCATTGAGGTGCGCCGTGACGATACCGGAGATATCGACACCTATACCCTCATTAAATTCGCCCGTTCCAACCAGGGTACCTGCGTGAATCAGCGTCCCGTGGCAGAGGCGGGACAACACGTGAAAGTCGGTGACGTGCTGGCGGACGGTCCCGCGACCTGCAACGGTGAGATCGCGCTCGGTAAGAACGCCCTCGTCGGCTTTATGACGTGGGAAGGTTACAACTACGAAGACGCGGTTCTCATCAACGAGAAGGTCGTGCGTGATGACGTGTTCACCTCCATTCACGTGGAAGAATACGAGATCGAATCCCGCGATACCAAACTCGGGCCGGAAGAGATCACCCGCGACATCCCGAACGTCGGCGACGACGCACTGAAGGATCTGGACGAACGCGGCATCATCCGCATCGGTGCGGAAGTGCGTGCAGGTGATATTCTGGTCGGTAAGGTCACCCCGAAGGGCGAGACCGAACTGACGGCGGAAGAGCGTCTGCTCCGTGCGATCTTCGGTGAAAAAGCACGCGAAGTGCGTGACACTTCGTTGAAGGTGCCGCACGGCGAATACGGTATCATCGTGGACGTGAAGGTGTTCACCCGCGAGACGTGCAGTGAACTCAGCCCCGGTGTGAACATGGTAGTGCGTTGCTACATTGCTCAGAAGCGCAAGATCAGCGTGGGCGATAAGATGGCAGGCCGTCACGGTAACAAGGGTGTTGTCTCCCGCATTCTGCCCAGTGAAGATATGCCCTTCCTGCCCGACGGTACTCCGCTGGATATCGTGTTGAACCCGTTGGGTGTTCCGTCCCGTATGAACATCGGTCAGGTCTTGGAAGTGCACCTCGGCTACGCCGCCCGTGCGCTCGGCATGAAGATCATGACCCCCGTGTTCGACGGCGCGCACGAAGACGATATCCGTGAATTGCTCACCCGCGCGGGTATGCGCGAAGACGGTAAGACCGAGTTGTACGACGGCCGTACCGGTGAGATGTTCGACAACCCCGTTACCGTGGGTATCATGTACTATTTGAAACTGCACCATCTGGTTGACGATAAGATCCACGCCCGTTCCACCGGTCCCTACTCGTTGGTTACGCAGCAGCCGCTCGGCGGTAAAGCGCAGTTCGGCGGTCAGCGCTTCGGTGAAATGGAAGTGTGGGCGCTCGAAGCGTACGGTGCGGCATACACCCTGCAGGAGATCCTGACGGTCAAGTCGGACGACGTGGTCGGCCGTGTGAAGACCTACGAGGCGATCGTGAAGGGGCAGAACGTGCCGAAGTCGGGCGTGCCCGAATCCTTCAAGGTGTTGGTCAAGGAACTGCAATCGCTCGGCCTTGACATTCGCGTCTTGAATAAGGATAAGGAAGAAATTGACCTGAAGCAGACCTTTGAAGAGGACGAGGAGTTCAACATGGTCACGGTGGATACCGATGACGCGTTCTCCACTGTGGCAAGCGAAGACGAGTTCGACGGCTACGACGTGAAGGATGCCGAAGATATGGACTTTGCGGATACCGAAGAGGTCTACGACGAATATGATGAAGACGAGTCCTTCGATGACGGGGACGAATTTTAAGGAAGGGGGCGCTTGAATTATGATGGAATTTAACATTTTTGATTCGATCCAGATCGGCCTTGCTTCCCCCGATAAGATCCGCGAGTGGTCCTACGGCGAAGTGAAGAAGCCCGAAACGATCAACTACCGCACCCTCAAGCCCGAACGCGACGGTCTGTTCTGCGAACGCATCTTCGGGCCTACCAAGGACTGGGAGTGCCATTGCGGTAAGTACAAGCGTATCCGCTACAAGGGTAAGATCTGCGACCGCTGCGGTGTGGAAGTTACCCGTGAAAAAGTGCGCCGTGAGCGCATGGGACACATCGAACTGGCGGCTCCCGTGTCGCACATCTGGTATTTCAAGGGTATCCCGTCCCGTATGGGCCTGCTGCTTGATATCTCGCCGCGTCTGCTTGAGCAGGTGCTGTACTTTGCCTCCTACATCGTGACCGATCCCGGCGACACGCCGCTGATGAAGAATCAGGTGCTGTCGGATAAGGAATATCAGGATTGGTACGAGAAGTACGAGAACGATTTCGAAGCGGGTATGGGTGCGGAATACATCCAGAAACTGCTTGCCGAAATCGACGTTGAGGCGCTTTCGGAAGAATTGAAAGCCGAGTTGGAAGGGGCGAGCGGTCAAAAGCGCGCCCGTCTGCTCAAACGCTTGGAAGTGGTGGAGTCCTTCCGTCAGTCGGGCAACCGTCCCGAATGGATGATCCTGAACGTGATTCCGGTCATCCCGCCGGATATCCGCCCGATGGTGCAGCTCGACGGCGGCCGTTTCGCGACCTCCGACCTGAACGATCTGTACCGCCGCGTGATCAACCGTAACAACCGCTTGAAGCGCTTGCTCGAACTCGGCGCGCCCGACATCATCGTGCGCAACGAGAAGCGTATGTTGCAGGAAGCGGTGGATGCGCTGATCGATAACGGCCGTCGCGGCCGTCCCGTGACCGGTCCGAACAACCGCCCGCTGAAATCCTTGTCGGATATGCTCAAAGGTAAGCAGGGCCGCTTCCGTCAGAACCTGCTCGGTAAGCGCGTGGACTATTCCGGTCGTTCGGTTATCGTTGTCGGCCCCGAACTGAAGATGTATCAGTGCGGTCTGCCGAAGGAAATGGCGATCGAACTGTTCAAGCCCTTCGTGATGAAGCGCTTGGTGGAAACGGGTGCGGCAGGCAACATCAAGTCGGCCCGTAAGATGGTCGAAAAACTGCGTCCCGAAGTGTGGGATGCACTGGAGATCGTTATCAAAGATCACCCCGTGATGCTCAACCGTGCACCTACCCTTCACCGTCTGGGTATCCAGGCGTTTGAACCGGTGTTGGTGGAAGGCCGCGCGATCAAACTGCACCCGTTGGTGTGTACGGCGTTTAACGCCGACTTTGACGGCGACCAGATGGCCGTGCACGTGCCGCTGTCTGCGGAAGCGCAGGCGGAAGCCCGCTTCCTGATGCTCGCGGCAGGCAACCTCTTGAAACCTTCCGACGGTAAGCCCGTGGCGGTGCCGACGCAGGATATGATCCTCGGTTCGTACTACCTTACCATCTATAAGCCCGGCGAAGCGGGTGAGGGCAAGGTGTTCCGCAGTGAAGACGAAGCGATGATGGCGTACACCAACAAGGTCATCGGTCTGCACGCGAAGATCAAGGTGCGCCGCACCATGGAGATCGACGGTGTGATGCAGAGCCGTCTGGTGGAGACCACCATCGGCCGTATCATCTTCAACGGCCCCGTTCCGCAGGACCTCGGTTTTGTGGATCGTACCGACGATGAGAACAAGTTCCTCTACGAAATTGATTTCAAGGTCGGTAAGAAACAACTTTCCAAGATCATTGAAAAGTGCATCAAAGTACACGGTGCCGCCGATACTTCGGTGGTGCTGGATGCCATCAAGGCACAGGGCTACAAGTATTCCACCCGCGGTGCTCTGACCGTGGCGGTGTGCGATGCGTCCATCCCGCCGCAGAAGAAGCAGATGGTGGCGGATGCCGAAGCCGAAGTGCTGAAGGTCACCCGTTTGTATGAAGAAGGTCTGCTCTCCGACGACGAGCGTTATCGCCGCGTGATCGATGTGTGGAACTCCACCACCGAAGCGGTGTCGCAGGCGTTGCAGGAGAACATGGATCCCTACAACCCGATCTATATGATGTCCGATTCGGGCGCGCGTGGTTCGATCAGCCAGTTGCGTCAGCTCGCGGGTATGCGCGGTCTGATCGCGAACACCTCGGGCCGTACCATCGAAGTCCCGATCCGCGCCAACTACCGTGAAGGTTTGAAGATCCACGAATACTTCATTTCTTCGCGTGGTGCGCGTAAAGGCTTGGCAGATACCGCTCTGCGTACCGCTGACTCGGGTTATTTGACCCGTCGTCTGGTGGACGTTTCGCAGGACGTTATCATTCGCGAAGACGATTGCGGTACTCACGAGGGTATCGAAGTGTACACCATCAAGGACGGCAAGAACGATATTGAAAAGATCGACGAGCGTCTGTCCGGCCGTTTCCTGTCGGAAGACTTCGTGGATCCCATGACGAACGAAGTCGTGGTCAGCCGCGACACCATGATGGGTGACAAGGAGATCCGCCGTTTGGTGGACGAGTATCACGTGGAAAAGATCCGCATCCGTTCGGTACTGACCTGCCACGCCCGCCACGGTGTGTGTGCCCGTTGCTACGGCGCTAACCTCGCCACGGTGGATCCCGTGTCGGTCGGTGAAGCGGTGGGTATCATCGCGGCACAGTCCATCGGTGAACCCGGTACGCAGTTGACGATGCGTACCTTCCACACGGGCGGTGTTGCCTCGGCGGAAGATATTACGCAGGGTCTGCCGCGTGTTGAAGAACTGTTCGAAGGCCGTCGCCCGAAGCATCTTGCCATTCTGTCCGAGATCGCGGGTACCGTGCGTCTCACCGAAGAGCGCAAGAAGCGCGTGGTCGTCGTGACGAGCAACGAAGAGGGCAACATCGACGAACGCAGCTATCCCATCCCGTTTGACTTCCGCATCTGCGTGCAGGAAGGCGACTACGTGGAAAAGGGACAGGCGCTGACCGAAGGTTCCAAGAACCCCCACGACATTCTTGCGATCAACGGCCCGCTTGCGGTGCAGAACTACCTCATTGAGGAAGTGCAGCGCACCTACCGTTTGCAGAGCGTGGATATCAACGATAAGCACATTGAAGTTATCGTCAGCCAGATGATGCGCAAGGTGCGCGTGGACGATGCCGGCAGCACGTCGTTGCTCGCAGGCGCACTCGCCAACCGTGCGGACGTCGAAGCCGAAAACAAGGCAGTGCAGGCGCGTATCGATGCCGGCGAAGAAGGTCTGTCGCTCGCCGCGTGGACGCCCATTCTGCTCGGTATCACCAAGGCGTCGCTCGCGACCGACAGCTTCCTGTCTGCCGCCTCCTTCCAGGAGACCACCCGCGTGTTGGCGGATGCCGCCATCAAGGGTAAGGTCGACCCGCTGCTCGGCTTGAAGGAGAACGTCATCATCGGTAAGCTCATTCCTGCCGGTACCGGTATGCAGGTCTACAACAACGTAGACGTGGTGAACACCCACAAAAACGACGATGCGCCCTATGTGGCGGCGTTGCGCAGCATGCTGGAAGACGGCGAAGACACCTCCGAAACTGCCGCGGAAGAAAATATTTCCGAAGTGCAAGAATAATACTTGACAAACTACGGCAGACTATGCTAAAATATCATACTGTGGATTTATGCGGTAAACCGCCGGAGCCGAAAAAGGCTTCGGCGGCTTATCCCGCGTAAAGATACCAGAATTAAAGAAAGGAGATGTCATCATTGCCCACTTTTAACCAGTTGGTACACACCGGTCGTAAGGACCTGGAGAAGAAGGCGAAGGCGCCCGCACTTTTGAAGGGTTGGAACTCCAAGAAGCGCGTTGCCATCGATCAGAACTCTCCCCAGAAGCGCGGTGTCTGCACTGCGGTTAAGACGACGACCCCGAAGAAGCCGAACTCGGCTCTGCGTAAAGTCGCCCGTGTGCGTTTGTCGAACGGTATCGAAGTTACTTCGTATATCCCCGGCGAAGGTCACAACCTGCAGGAGCACAGCGTCGTGCTGATCCGCGGCGGTCGTGTCAAGGATCTCCCCGGTGTGCGTTATCACATCGTGCGCGGTACGCTGGATACGCAGGGTGTTGCTAAGAGAATGCAGGCCCGCTCCAAGTACGGTGCCAAACGTCCCAAGGCCGGCGCGGCCAAGAAGTAAGACAAATTCATCAGCGGCTTCAATGCGCTGATCTCTATATACGGGTTATCCGTTCTGTATAGGATCCAGCATTGGCCAACGGGAGTATGTCACTTTCGAGTACCTATGATATCATACCTATGAAGGAGGGAAGTAAAGTGCCGAGAAGAGGTTCTATCGCAAAACGCGATGTTTTGCCCGATCCGCTTTACAATTCCAAAGTCGTAACCCGACTTATCAACAACATTATGCTGGACGGTAAGCGCGGCGTTGCCCAGAAGATCGTTTACGGTGCGTTTGACATCGTGGCCGAGAAGACGGGCAAGGAAGCGCTCGAGGTTTTCGAGCAGGCTCTCGAGAACATCATGCCGTCGCTGGAGGTTAAGGCTCGCCGTGTCGGCGGTGCTACCTACCAGGTGCCGATCGAGGTTCGCCCCGATCGCCGTCAGACTCTGGGTCTGCGTTGGCTCACCACCTATTCGCGCGCTCGTTCGGAAAAGACGATGAAGGAGCGTTTGGCTGCCGAGATTCTCGATGCCGTCAACGGCAACGGTGGTGCCGCCAAGAAGCGCGACGATACCCACAAAATGGCAGAAGCCAACAAGGCGTTTGCTCATTTCCGCTGGTAATCGCTTAAAAGGATTAAAACGAAGGAAAAGGAGGAACGTACTATGGCAAGAGATGTATCTCTGGAAAAAACCAGAAACATCGGTATTATGGCGCACATTGATGCCGGTAAAACGACCACCACTGAGCGTATTCTGTACTATACCGGTGTGAACTATAAGATCGGTGAGACCCACGACGGCGGCGCTACCATGGACTGGATGGCGCAGGAGCAGGAGCGCGGTATCACCATCACCTCTGCTGCTACTACTTGCTACTGGGATAAGCAGGGCACTGCGGACAAGCACCGCATCAACATCATCGACACTCCCGGCCACGTGGACTTCACGGTGGAAGTGCAGCGTTCGCTGCGCGTGTTGGACGGTTCGGTGACGGTTCTGTGTGCTAAGGGCGGTGTGGAACCCCAGTCCGAAACGGTGTGGCGTCAGGCTGACGACTATCAGGTTCCGCGTATGGCGTACGTCAACAAGATGGATATCTTGGGCGCGGATTTCTATCGCGTCGTGCAGATGATGCGTGACCGTCTGAAGTGTAATGCCGTTCCGATTCAGTTGCCGATCGGCTCCGAGAACCTGTTCAAGGGTATCGTGGACCTGATCGAAATGAAGGCGGACGTGTACTACGATGAAATGGGTAAGGACATGCGTGTGGAAGAGATTCCGGACGACATGAAAGACCTTGCCGAGGAATACCGCGAGAAACTGCTCGAGGCGGTTGCCGAGCAGGATGACGAGTTGATGGAGAAATACTTCGGTGGTGAAGAAATTTCCATCGAGGAGATCAAGGCCGTTATCCGTAAGGCGACCATCGCGAACACGATGGTTCCCGTGTGCTGCGGTACTTCGTACCGTAACAAGGGTGTGCAGAAGTTGCTCGACGCGATCGTCGACTTCATGCCGTCTCCGCTGGATGTTCCCGCTATCAAGGGTGTCAACCCCGACACCGAGGAAGAGGAAAACCGTCCGTCTTCCGACACCGAGCCGTTTGCGGCTCTGGCGTTTAAGATCGCGACCGACCCGTTCGTGGGTAAACTCGCGTTCTTCCGTGTGTATTCCGGTTCGGTGAAAGCCGGTGAGACCGTGTACAACTCCAGCAAAGATTCCAACGAGCGTCTCGGCCGTATCGTGCAGATGCACGCCAACGCCCGTAAGGATCTGGATGTGGTGTACGCGGGCGATATCGCCGCTGCCATCGGTTTGAAGAACACCACCACGGGTAACACCCTGTGTGATGAGAAGCATCCGATCATTCTGGAATCCATGAAATTCCCCGAGCCTGTTATCCGTGTGGCGATCGAGCCCAAGACGAAGGCGGGTCAGGAGAAGATGGGTATCGCGCTGGCGAAGTTGGCGGAAGAAGATCCGACCTTCAAGGCGTATACCGATGAAGAGACCGGTCAGACCATCATCGCCGGTATGGGCGAGCTCCACTTGGAGATCATCGTTGACCGTTTGCTCCGCGAATTCAAGGTGGAAGCGAACGTCGGCGCGCCGCAGGTTGCGTACAAGGAAACTGTGCGCAAGCTCGCGGATGTCGATTGCAAGTATGCACGTCAGTCCGGTGGTAAGGGTCAGTACGGTCACGTCAAGATCAAGCTTGAACCCAACGAGACCGGTAAGGGCTATGAGTTTATCAACGCCATCGTCGGCGGTGTGGTTCCGAAGGAATACATCCCCGCTGTCGATTCCGGTATCCAGGGCGCCATGCAGAGCGGTGTTGTGGCGGGCTATCCTGTCGTGGACTGCAAGGTCACCCTGTACGATGGTTCCTATCACGAAGTCGACTCTTCCGAAATGGCATTTAAGATCGCCGGTTCGATGGCGTTCAAAGAGGCCATGCGTAAGGCTGACCCCGTGTTGATGGAGCCCATCATGAAGGTGGTCGTCGTTGTTCCGGACGAATACATGGGCTTCGTGGTTGGCGACATTTCGTCCCGCCGCGGCCAGATGGAAGGTTCGGAAAACATCAACGGTGCGGTGCAGATCCGTGCAAACGTCCCGTTGTCCGAGATGTTCGGTTACGCGACCGACCTGCGTTCCGGTACGCAGGGCCGCGGCCAGTACGTGATGGAACCCAGCCACTATTCGGAACTGCCGAAGAGCGTGGCAGAGGGCATCATCGCGAAGCGCACCAAGAAAGAGGGTTAATTCCTCGCTTTTGGGCGCAATTTCAAAGAAATTCCGTATAAAGCGGAGTTTCTTTGAAAAAACACTTGCAATTTTTGCAAACACTTGCTACAATGTAAGTACGTTTGTAAGGCAAAGATAAATTTAATTTCAAGGAGGAAATTCCAATGGCAAAAGCTAAATTTGAGCGCTCCAAGCCTCACGTAAACATTGGCACCATCGGTCACGTTGACCATGGTAAGACCACTCTGACCGCTGCGATCACCAAGGTGCTCGCTCTGCAGGGCGGTGCGGAATTCACCGATTACGCGAACATCGATAAGGCTCCCGAAGAGCGCGAGCGCGGTATCACCATCAACACCTCTCACGTTGAGTATCAGACGGCTACCCGTCACTACGCTCATGTGGACTGCCCCGGCCACGCCGACTACATTAAGAACATGATCACCGGTGCTGCTCAGATGGACGGCGCTATCCTGGTTATCGCTTCGACTGACGGCGTTATGGCTCAGACCAACGAGCACCTGCTGCTCGCTCGTCAGGTCGGCGTTCCGTCGATCGTTGTCTTCATGAACAAGACCGACTTGGTTGACGATCCGGAACTGCTCGAGCTCGTCGAGATGGAGATCCGTGAAGCGCTCGACAAGTACGAGTTCCCGGGCGACGACACCCCGATCATCAAGGGTTCCGCTCACCAGGCTCTCGTGAGTACCGCTACCGATCTCTCCGCTCCGGAATATGCTCCGATCATCGAGCTGATGGATGCTGTTGACAGCTACATCCCCACTCCTGCGCGTACTGCTGACAAGCCGTTCTTGATGCCTGTTGAAGACGTGTTCACCATCACCGGTCGTGGTACTGTTGCTA
>CAZESL010000055.1:0-15134 GCA_964515215.1 uncultured Eubacteriales bacterium | reverse complement strand
TTCGGGTTTGAATGCTCACCCTAAGGCGAATACAACTTTTTCGCGAAGCGAAGCTCAGATCCACCACATCGCGGCGGGATCTTCGGTGATGATGATATCTTTGAGGAAGGAGACCGCTTTTTCGAGGCCTTCCTGCGGGCTCATCAAGCCGTCTTCGTGCTCGATGCTCACCGCACCTTCGTAGCCGATGACCGCGAGGGTGGAGATCAGATCTTTCCACGTTTTGGTGTCGGTGCCGTAACCCACCGTGCGGAACACCCAACTGCGCGCCGAGAGATCGCCGTACGAGCCGGTATCCAACACGCCGTTCTTCGCCACGTTGTATTTATCCACACGGGTGTCCTTCGCGTGGAAATGATACACCGCACCGCGCAACTCTTTCAGCGCGACCACGGGATCCATGCCCTGCCAGATGAGGTGGCTGGGATCAAAGTTCGCACCGATCATATCTCCCACCGCTTCACGCAGACGCAGAAGGGTCGCGGGATTGTACACGCAAAAACCGGGGTGCAGTTCCAGTGCGATCTTTTTCACACCGTAGGACGCCGCGATCTTCACCGCCTCTTTCCAGTAGGGGATCAGCACCTCGTTCCACTGCCAGTCGAGGATCTTCCCGTAGTCGTCGGGCCAGCTGCAGGTCACCCAGTTGGGGAACTTGGAACCTTCGCTGTCGCCGGGGCAACCCGAGAAGGTAACGATGGTATCCACACCGAGTTTCTGTGCCAACTGACAGGTCTGCACGAACACCGCGTGATCGGTCGCCGCGCGCTCCTTGTTCGGATGCACGGGGTTACCGTGGCACGACAGCGCCGCGATGGTCAACTCGTTTTTCGCGAGTGCCGCTTTCAGTTCTTTGATCTTACTTTCGTCCGCGAGCAACACGTCGGGGTTGCAGTGGTTGTGGTTGGTATAGGCACCCGTGCCCAGTTCCACACACTGCACACCCAGTCCGTGCAGATACTCAAACGCTTGTTCCGCCGCGATCCCCTGCAGCGGGACGGTCAATACACCCAGTTTCATTGTTCGTTTCCTCCTTGTTTTTGCAATATAATATCATCCAGATATGCCTGGAAATTTCCTTCTCCGGCGGCATCGTACGCCACCAACACCGCCGTGACGGTGCGCCCGATCAATTCATCAGGCAAAACGAACTCTTGCGTGACAAACGCGGTATCTTCACCGCCAAACACGCCTTTCGGTGCCAATGCGGCGGGCAGATACTCCGACAGACGGGTGCCGTCATCCAGCAACAAGTCCACACCCACCGCATCGCCCTCGGCACACAGCGGGCGGAATTGATAACTGAGTTTCAGCCCCTGACTCACGGGAATGGCTGTCTTCGCCAAGCGATACGCCACGCGGCAACGTCCCGCGCTCATACACACGCCCGCAAAGCCGAAGCCGTACCGTCCCGTGGTGCACACGTCACCCACGTCACCTTCTAACACCGAAGCGACTTCCAACTGCACCGCCTCTTGTTCGAGCACCTTGCCGTGCGCGGCGCACACGTCCACCGCGCAAGGGCGGGTGCCCATCGCACCGCCGCGCATCCTCGCGCACGCTTCGCGCATCTCAAACCCGTTACGCCAAAACACGGGCCCTTCGGAATGCGGCACGGGCACGTCGTCGCTCACGGCGCACTCACCGCGAAGCGTTTTCGCAACCGCGCCGCCGAGCCGCAGATAGAAATCGGACGACAGCCAAAAGCCGTCTGCCGAAAGCGTCTGGAAATACGGCGTACCGTTCGGCAACCCAAAGGAGTCGGGCGCCGCTTTCAAAAACGCCGTGCCTTCATCGTATTCATCCAGCATCGCAAAATACGCCTGCCGCACGCCTGCCGCGGCATACCGCTTCACCTGCTCCCACAGGAAGCGGCCCGCTTCCCGCGGGGTGGCGTTCGGATCGCCGCCGTTTTTAAAATTACTCCATGCAAAGCCCGCGTGTAACACCGGCTGGTATTCCTGTCCGTGTGCGTGTACGTATGTGAGATCGCGTGTCAAGTGATCGTCCACCCACGCGGCGAGCGTTTCCATACGGAATCGCCCCGGTGTCCATGGGGAGATCATATCGAGTTCCCTATACACCGCCGCGTACTCGCCCGTTTCCTCTGCCCACGAGTTGTCGGGCAGGCCGCCGATCACAAAATACCCGCGCTCTTTCAGCCACCGCACGAAATCCAACGCTTCGTCGGCAGGGGGATACCGTTTTCCTTCAAGCGGGGACAGCCCCCACACGCACATGACGGGTCTTCCGTGCGCGTGTGCATAGGCGGGAGACGCCAACATGCGCGGCTCCACGTTCACTTCCACATCCGCTTTCCACCGCGCAAGCGCCGTGTCACCGCAACGCCCGTAGCCGCTGGTATCATACATCATATACGCAAGGCGCCCGTGACATTCGGCGGCGCGCATGATCTCCGCAAGAAATTCGTCGTCGGGGCGATAGTCCGCCGACGTGCTGCCGAAAAAGCGCTGAACGCCCACGCCGTCGATGCCGTATTCCTTCATCCAACGGAAATGCGTGTCGATCGTTGCAGGAGACTTTGACGCATACAGTCGCACGGGCGTGCCGTCAGGATAGGGTGAAAACGCCGTGTCGGAGAGTGCCTCGGGCGGATATTCCGCACAGTCGGGAAACATCTCGGTGCGATAATTGATGTCCGACGGTGTCTCTTTAGTGGGCGACCAGTGCCCCCACCGATCTGCATCTCCAAACCAGAGTTGATACCCCGCAAAACTGCGGCCGATCAGGTCATTCGCTTCGGTTTGACCGTGAGGGGCAACTGCAAACGCGTTCGCCATACCTACACCTCTTTTATACCCATTTTATAACACTTTTATATCACACCTACCCTGCTTTTTCAAGTGTTTTTCGCGTATTTACGCCACACAAATTAAAACATTATGTAAAAACCGCCGTGTGACGGTTGTCATTTTTCTAAAAATATGGTATACTGGCTTTTGTAATTACTTTTTGAGGAGTTGTCCGCTGTTATGGGACTTTTGAAAGCATTATTCGGAGATTACAGCAAACGTGAACTCAAGCGTATTCAACCGCTGTGCGATAAGGTGCTGGCGCTTGCCGACACCTACCGCGCAATGAGCGAGGAGGAATTGCGCGGACAGACCGCCGTGCTGAAGGCGCGTCTTGCCGCGGGCGAGAGTACCGACGATATTCTGCCCGAAGCCTTTGCCACCTGCCGCGAGGCCTCCACCCGCGTGCTGGGTATGACCCATTTCCCCGTGCAGATCATCGGCGGTATCGTGTTGCACCAAGGGCGCATTGCCGAAATGAAAACGGGCGAAGGTAAAACGCTGGTCGCCACCCTGCCCGCCTATTTGAACGCCCTCACGGGAGAGGGGGTGCACATCGTCACGGTGAACGAGTACCTCGCCCGCCGCGACAGTGAATGGATGGGGAAAGTGTACCGCTATCTCGGCCTTTCGGTCGGTCTGGTGCGCCACGATATGAAGCCTGAGGAACGTCGCGCGGCATATGAGGCGGACATCACCTACGCCACCAACAACGAACTCGGTTTCGATTACCTGCGCGACAACATGGTGATCTATAAAGAGGGCAAAGTACAGCGTGACCACGCCTTTGCCATCGTGGACGAAGTGGACTCCATTCTGATCGACGAGGCGCGCACCCCGCTCATCATTTCGGGACAAGGGGACAAATCCACCGATCTGTATGCCCGTGCCGACGCATTCGCCAAAGGTTTAAAAGCCTTCCGTATCAAGGAAATGGATACCAAAGCCGAGCAGGATACGGTGGACGGCGACTACATCGTGGACGAAAAAGCACGCACTGCCACCCTGACGGGGGCGGGTGTCAAAAAAGCGGAACAGCATTTTTCCGTGGAAAACCTGATGGATCCCGACAACGTTACCCTGCTTCATCACATCAACCAAGCCATCAAAGCGCGCGGTGTGATGCAGCGGGACGTGGACTACGTGGTGAAGGACGGGCAGGTCATCATCGTGGACGAATTCACGGGACGTTTGATGATCGGCCGCCGCTACAACGAAGGATTGCACCAAGCCATTGAAGCGAAAGAAAACGTGAAGGTGGAACGGGAGAGCAAGACGCTCGCCACCATCACCTTCCAGAACTTTTTCCGTCTGTATCGCAAACTCTCGGGTATGACGGGTACCGCCATGACCGAGGAGACCGAATTCCAGCAGATCTACCGTCTGGACGTGGTGACCATTCCCACCAACCGCCCGATGATCCGTGAAGATCTGGGCGATCAGGTGTACAAGACCGAGCAGGCGAAGTTCCGTGCGGTCATTCGCGAGATCGAAGCGCGTCACGCGAAAAACCAACCGGTACTGGTGGGTACTGTCTCCATCGAAAAATCCGAATTGCTGTCGAAAATGCTGAAGGCACGCGGCATCCCGCACGAAGTGCTGAACGCGAAGCACCACGAACGCGAAGCGGAGATCGTGGCGCAGGCGGGCAAGATCGGCGCGGTCACCATCGCCACCAACATGGCGGGACGCGGTACGGATATTATGCTGGGCGGTAACGCGGAATTTTTGGCAAAATCCGAGATGCGCCGCATGGGCATTCCCGAAGAACTGATTGCGGAATCCACCGCTTACGGTGAGACGGACAACGTCGAAATTTTAGAAGCGCGCCGCACGTATGCAGAGTTGGAAGCCAAGTACAAAGCGGACATTCAGCCCGAAGCCGAAGCGGTGCGGGCGGCAGGGGGGCTGTGCATCCTCGGTACCGAACGGCACGAATCCCGCCGTATCGACAACCAGTTGCGCGGCCGTGCAGGCCGTCAGGGCGATCCCGGTTGCTCCCGTTTCTTCCTCTCGCTGGAAGACGATCTGATGCGGCTGTTTGCGGGCGACCGCATCTCCGCCATGATGGATATTTTGAAGGTCGAAGAGGATATGCCGATCGAAAACGGTATGCTCACCCGCACCATCGAGACGGCGCAACAGCGGGTGGAGGAACGCAACTTCGGTATCCGCCGCGACGTGTTGCAGTACGACGACGTGATGAACCGTCAGCGCGAGATCATCTATTCCCAGCGCGATCAGGTGCTCGCGGGAGACGATCTGGAAGAGAAGATCCGCGGTATGGTGCGCGGCTCTATTGAGGAGACCGTGGCGCAGTACACCGCCGACGAGTCGCCGTTTGAATGGAATTTGAACGGCTTGCGCGAATATTATCTCGGCTGGCTGACGAACGAGAACGATTTCCGCTTTACCGAGCAAGAGACCGAAGACTTGGAAAAAGAAGCTCTTGTCACCGTGCTGGCCGATCGCGCAACCGCCATTTACGATGCGAAAGAAGCTCAGTACGGCGAAAACATGATGCGCGAACTCGAACGTGTGGTTCTGCTCCGTACGGTAGACCGCTACTGGATGGATCACATCGACAACATGGACGAACTGCGCCGCGGTATCCATCTGCGGGCATACGGTCAGCATGACCCCGTGGTCACCTACCGTTTGGAAGGATTTGAAATGTTTGACGCGATGATCAACTCCATTCGCGAAGATACCGCCCGCGGTATTCTGCTGGCGCAGATCCGCACCCACGAAGAGCCGAAACGCGAACAGGTCGCGAAGGAAACGGGCACTTCGGGCGACGGCACGGCGCAAAACCGCACGGTGCGCAAGACCGCCGACCAAAAGGTCGGCCGCAACGACCCCTGCCCCTGCGGCAGCGGCAAGAAGTATAAAAAATGTTGCGGCGCAGGCAGTAAGGAATAAATGACAAAAAAACACCCGCCGTACGGCGGGTGGAGTTAGGGATTGAACGAAGCCCAAGCCTCCCCTTGTCAGGGGAGGTGGAATTTTCGTGGCATCAGCCACGGAAATTTCGGAGGGGTAGTTTGACGGCGCACGTAATTTTGTGCATAGTAGTGGTACTTGTAGCGAGTGCTCAACCGTAGAGAATCCCCCAGTCATTCGCCCACCCGTTTCACGGGCGGCGAATGCCAGCCCCCTTTAACAAGGGGGCCAAGGGTCACAGCCACTTTCCAAGTGGCATAAATATTCACAAAACACAAGGAGAGAATGCGCTCATAAGAGTGCATTCTCTCCATTTTTATCCCTTCGAAAATCCGTCGATCTTACCCACCGCAAATTGCAATATCAGCCGCGCGTCGGTGGAATCCACCCGACCGTTGCCGTCCGCGTCCGCCGCCGTAACGTCGAGTGCGGTTACGTCGATTTTCCCCACGGCGTATTGCAACACCAAACGCGCATCGGTAGAGTCGACTTTTCCGTTGCCGTCCACGTCACCCGCGACGGTCGTCACGACCTCGCGTACGGCTCCGCAATCGTCACAGATCGCGTCCTTTTCATCGGTGTAACGGTGCGGACACGGCACCAGCAAGGACGCCGCGGTGATGATGCGTGCTTCGGCTTCGGCAATCGCGTCGGGAGTCGCCCACGGGTCGTCACACACCGCCGTCACCGCTTGTACCACCGTCATAAACGTCGCCACCGAAGCAGGCGTTTTTTCGGCCGCCAGTTCATCGGCGCGGCGGATCCATTCCCGCAGTGCCGTGCGGGCGGCCACCGGGAGCACCTCCACCGTCGCCAGCTGTTCGGCAACGGCGGCGGGCACGCGAAACGAGCCGACACCGTACAGCCCGTTGGTGAAGCAGGCGTCGTCGAGCAACACCTCGGCTACTCCGTCGGTCACCGCCACGGTGCGGGATGCCCATACGGTTTCGTCGGTCAACGAGGCGGGACGGGCGTTTTGATAATCCACCGTCACGCTTTGCACCGTGTAACCCTCTTTCAGCGTAAAGCGCACCAGTACGGGCGTGTGCGCGGCGCTATCCCCCGCCAGCGTCCGTGTCACCTCAAAATAGGTGTGGCGGCGAAGCGCACCCGCCGCGTCGTACCCGTCACGCACGTCGGCATACCGCATACCGTAGTTGTACCGTCCGAGCAGGGTGGGATAATAATCGCACAGCGGCACGTCGCTGAGTGCCACGCGGTCGCGGCCGTTATCCGCCCCTTGCGCATACAGCGGTGCCACCACCTGCACCGATTGAATATAGGTCACACCGACACCGCCGGGGCATCCCAGAATATATAACGCTTCTCCCCCCGCCAGCAGGGCGATCTCCTCGGGAGTGAGCACGCACAGCATCACCGTCGACGCTCCGTGAACGAGCCCCGATAACGTGCTGTGGAAGTCCACCTGCGGTCTTCCGCCGACCATATAACGGAACATTTGTCCTTGTATCCCGCTGTCGATGTAATACTCTATGGCCATCACGGCGCTCTCGCCCGACGGCACGGAACGGAACCCTTCGCCCGTAAGGTAGAAGCCCGACCAGTCCGCATCCAAACGGATACCGTATTCCCCCGTGTCACCGATCGGCACGGCACGGACGTTACCCACGGCACCCGACGGTGTGAGCGTCACACCCTCGTCGGCCCACGTGACACCGGTCGCGGTCTCCACGCGTACGTAGGGTGCGGGCAGATCGGCGGCAGGCAGGCGCGGCAACGCCCGCCCGTTTTCCAACAGCACGTGACATGCGGCACAGTAAACGTCACCGCTGTACCCTTCCTCATCGGCGGTCGATGCGCGGTATCCTTCCACGACGGTGCCGATACGCTCCTCACGCATACGCTCGTGCAACCACGCAATACGCGCGGCATCCGCTGCAGGACCCACGCAGTAAGTTGCGACATCGTAGAGTTCGACACGGGCCACCTTTTGTGCCTCGCTCCACCAAAAGCGGAACGATCCTACCCCGTTGAGCCCGTTGGTAAAGTTGGTGTACGGCACGTACAGCCCGCCCGCACCGTCGGTCATCTGCACGGTGGCACCTGCACCCCACGCGCCCGCTTCCCGCTCGATCGAATCGAGACGGACAGCGTCGTTTTCATACCCTTCGGCAGCGTAGATCTTAATGTATGCAGGGCGATTGGCATTCCCTTCGCTTGTGAGCCACGCTCCCTGCACGGCATAATACCGATACAGCCACGGACGATCGGGGAGATTGACCGACGTTTCCAGTTCTTTACAGGCCATACCACGTGACGAGTGGCCAAGAATCTGCGGCTCGTAATCGCACAGCACCTGCTCTTCGGTTTCAACGTAGGCGCACCCCACGTCGGGGGTGGCGGTGTATTCCGTCGCCACCAACCGTACCGACTGAATGTATACCGTCTCAGCCCCGCTCGGACACGCGAGAATATTCACATATTGCACATCGGTTGCGCGCCATGCCGCCATCTCCTCCGCCGTAAGCGACACGAGCAGTATGCCCGCGCGGCGCGCTTGCAGACCGTGGCTTATCGTGTGCACGTCCACATACGGCGACGCGCCGACCTGATAACGAAAAAATGCGCTGTTTCGGTCGCTGTCGACGTAATATCCGATCGCCAGCATCACACTTTCCCCGTCGGGGATGCTCGCCAAAAGGTGCCCCCCAAGTGAGAAGCCCGACCAATCCGCCTCCAGACGGATACCGTACTCGCCCGTACCACCGATCGGCACAACGTCCGTGCTTCCGAGATCGCCGAGCGGCGCGGCGAGAGTGTCGCCCCCCGTTTGCAGTACACCGCCCTCGGTAGTCAGCCACGCGAACGGTGCGGGCAACGTTTTCTTGGGGATCTCCGCGCCCGCCTGCAACACGGTGCCGCAAGAGGCGCAGACCGTGTCGCCGCTGTACCCCTCTTCTTTCACGGTGGGTTCGCGGTACCCCACCGATGTCAACCCTATATTGTGACGCAACCGTTCTTCGTGGAACCGTGCCGTCATAGCGGTGTCGGCAGCGCTTCCCGCGCAATAGGTCGTAACGTCATACACCTCAATACGTGCAACTTTCGGTGCCTCCGACCAAAGAAAGCGCATCGACCCGTTGGCATTCAGACGGTTGCCGAAGCAGGTAGCGGGTAAAAACACGCCGCCCACACCGTCGGTCATCTGCACGGCGGCACCTTCGCCCCATACGCCCGCTTCCCGCTCAATGTGATCGATCTGCACCGCCGCGTTTTCGTATCCTGCGGCGGCATACAGTTTGACATACACCGCACGGCGTTCGTTTTCATCGGCGGTGTAGGACGCACCGTGCACCCGCACGTAACGATACAGCCACGGCACGTCGGGAAGCGCTTCCGATTGCTCAAGGTCACTGTAACTCATTTTGTAAGACGGCACGGTCACGACGTCGGGGTAATAGTCGCACACCGTCCGCGCGGAAAATTCCACAAATTCGCACCCGTCGGCCGACACGGCGGCATACTGCGGTGCGATCAACCGCACCGAGCGGATATACGCTTTTTCTGCACCGTCGGGGCAGGCGAGAATGGTCAGAGCAGCCGATTCGGCGGCATATGCCGCCACCTCCTCCGCTGTCAGCGGCAATAAATGTACACCTGTTTTTCGCGTTGACAGTTCGTTGGTGCCGGTGAACAGGTCGACGAAGCCGGTACTCCCCACCTGATAGCGAAACGCCTGCCACCGCCCGTCCGTCGGAAGATCAAGATAATATTCCAGCACCAGCACCGCACCTTCGCCTGCGGGGACGCTTGCGAAAATATCCCCCTCCATCGCGAAGCCCGACCAGTCGTAGTCCAGCGGGATGCCGCATCCCTCACCGTCGGGTAACGGGATCACGTCGTTGCGGCCGAAGGCACCCTGCGGGACGACCGATACACCCTCGCTCACCGAAAGGCTACCGCCATCGGTCTCCAGCCATGCATAAGGCGCAGGCAACCCGTCCGCCGCGGCGGGCAAGACCGTACCCGCGGCAGAACACAACAAAATGACACTCATCAAAAGAGCCGTTACTCGTTTCATACACCTGATCCTCCGCCTGCATTTCTGTTTTTATATTAGCATACGACCCACCGAAAAGCAACCGCGGCGCTCTCCGCGTTTTGCCCAAATTTCACCGCCGAAAATTGTGCAGGTTTTTGGGCAAAACCCATTGACTTTTTTTGCCGTTCCCGTTATTTTAAGGGTGACCGCCAAAACCGTCTTGATACCAAAAGAGGTGTGTGCCGTGAGTAGCAAAAAGACCGCCAAAAAGTCCGCCCGCTCACATGCGTTCGTGCCGTTCCAGATTCGGGAACTGCGCGAAAAGCAACCGTTTACGGATGCCGATGTCACACAGCAGGAGGAGACCCTGCTGAAGACCTACAGCAACCCCAACGCCAAACCGATGAAGGTGCTGTTTCAGTTTTATCGCGGACACTATCACCATCTCTTGCTGTCGGCACTCTTTTTCCTCATCAAGACCAGCCCCGCGTGGTTGTTGCCCATAGTCACCGAACGGGTGATCGATGCCATCACCGTCGGCGGGCCCGCCGCGTGGCAGCAGGTCCTCTTTTGGTTGGGGCTGGAAATGGTGCTGGTGCTGTTAAACGTCCCCACCCACTACCTGCACGTGCATTTTTTGAGTCTTTCCACCCGCAGTATCGAAGCGGGGTTACGCGGGGCGATGGTACGCAAACTGCAACAACTCTCCATCGGATTTCATAAGGAGATGGAGTCGGGGCGCATTCAGTCCAAAGTAATGCGCGACGTGGAGGCGATCGAGGGCTTGTCCTCTTCGCTGTTCTCCTCAATTTTGAATATTATCGTGAACATCACGGTGGCGCTCATCGCCGTGCTGTCCACCAACGTCACCGTGTTTTTCTTCTTTTTGGCGGCGGCACCGCTCGGCGCCGTGCTGATGTTCCTGTTCCGCAAGGATATGGGTGCGCGTAACCACGAGTTCCGCGCCGAGGTAGAGCGCACCTCCGCTACGGTGGTGGAGATGGAAGAATTGGTGCCCGTTGCCCGCGCCCACGCGTTAGAGCAAAGGGAAGTGCGGCGTATGACCCGCCAACTGAAATTAGTGGCGGAAAAGGGCTATCGCTTGGACGTGTTGCAGCAGCTGTTCGTTTCGGCAAGTTACGTGATGTTCCAAGGGTTCCAGATCCTCTGCCTGGCATTCACCGCCGTTCTCGCGCTTAAAGGTGCGCTCACGGTCGGCTACGTGGTGATGTATCAAAGTTATTTCGCCACTCTGATCGCACAGATCGCCGCTCTGCTCGGCCTGCTTCCCATCTTCACGAAGGGGTCGGAATCCATTCGTTCGGTGGGTGAGATACTGGCGTCTCCCGACGTGGAGGACAACCGCGGCAAAAAACGCGTCAAGGACGTGCAGGGCGCGTTTGAATTTAAAAACGTCTTCTTCGAATACGATGCGAAGACCCGCGTGCTGAACGGGCTTGACCTCTCGGTCAGAGCGGGCGAGACCATCGCGTTGGTCGGCCCTTCGGGGTCGGGTAAGACCACCGTGCTGAATCTGGTCATCGGCTTCAACCGTCCCACGGCGGGACAGGTGCTGCTCGACGGGCAGGACCTCACCGAGATCGATCTGCGCAGTTACCGCCGCCACTTGGCGGTAGTGCCGCAAAACACCATTCTGTTTTCGGGCACTATTAAAGACAACATCACCTACGGTATGCCGGGGGTGACCAAGGCGCAGCTGTGGGAGGCTATCGAAGCCGCCAACCTCGGGGATCTTATCCGCTCGCTCCCGAACGGTGTGAACACGGTGGTGGGCGAGCACGGCAGTAAACTCTCGGGCGGTCAGCGTCAACGTATCGCCATCGCCCGTGCCATCATCCGCAACCCGCGCATCATCTTGTTCGACGAAGCCACTTCCGCACTCGACACCGTCTCCGAAAAGGAGATACAAAACGCCATCACTGCGCTGTCGAAGGACCGCACCACCTTTATCGTGGCGCACCGCCTCTCCACCATTATGGATGCGGATAAGATCGCGGTCGTAAAAGACGGCCGCCTCGCGGAGTTCGGCACGTACGACGAGTTGATGGAGAAAAAAGGCGAATTTTATCACATGAAGGAATTGCAAGGGTAACAGCAAAAAAGGTCCGGCAAATGCCGGACCTTTTTGTATACCCGCGTTGTAGGGACGGGGCTCCCGACCCGTCCGTTCCACGACCGACCGCACACCCGTGGCGTTCCTCGCTTTTTCCATTGAGTGCTCGATCGAAAAAAATCCCCCAGTCTCGCGCGGTATAGAGGACCGCGCGAGCCAGCCCCCTTTAACAAGGGGGCCAAGGGCCTCTGCATTATTCGAAGCCGGGCGGCTACCCACCCTACCGTTGCAGATAAGCACACACTTGTGGCGGCGGGACAAGTACCTTCTTCGATCGGCGCTGTGACACATGGCTCCCTTGTGTAAAGGGGCCGACGCGTCAAGAAAATGTGCCTGTGGCACATTTTTAGCCAAAGGCGGTCGCAATCTATGATTGCGACCCGGGCCGAAGGCTGGCGGCGTAGCCGCCTGAGGGATTGTCTATGCGTTCATTCTCCCAACTTAAATCAGCGAGGAGAAAATGACTGGGGGATTCTTTACGACAAGATGGCACTTCCGTGCCGTTCGACCATATCAAATTTGAAAAATCGAAGCAGAAAACGTATCACTTCAAGGCGATAGGACAACAAGTTCTCCTTTTTCCACTCGTCCCAAAAACTTTTGCCCCCAACACAGGCAAAATCGCTTAGAGTAAAGCACGACCGACACACCAAGCGTGTCGGTCGTGTGTCATTTCTTGTGAAAGGTAGGATCGTCCGTTCTGTCCAGCAGATAATCTACACTTACGCCGTAATGATCTGCCAATTTTATCAACACTTCTGCGGTAAGTGAAATTACACCGTTCTCATACTGCGAATACGTATTTTGCGACACATTTAGTACTTTAGCGATATCCTTTTGCCGAATATCGTTATCTTCCCGAATGCTACGCAAATTCTTGAACTGCATAATACTCACCTCTTTTACAGATGCAAAAGCGATGCCAAAAAGGCATCGCTTTTGGTTTCAGTCTTCGCAAAAAAGTTCGATACACTCATCAATAATGCTCTCGACGATACGCACTTGAGACGGTGTCAGTTTACGCATTTTGTCGGAAATAAGCAGAAGATCTTTATCAATAATCTCACCCGTAAGCAGATAATCCGCACTGACCCCGAGTGCCGTCGCGATCTTTTTCAGATTTTCGGGGCGCATCGCCCTTTTACCCAATTCGGCATACGAAACGAACTGCGTGGTCATATCTCCTTTTTCGGCAAGCGCTTCTTGCGTCAACCCCAGTTTTTTGCGACGGTCGATGATACGCTGTCCGATCTCCTGTAAACACAAATCTTTTTCCTGCATCGTCTCGCCCCCTTGCTTTGTTTAATTATATCTACAGTAAGCGAAATAATTAAGCGCGTGTTGTCGACTTTTATCCACAATGCGATATAATAGAGTGTGCAACATACGCCTATTTCTTTCGTGAATAGAAAATAGGGGCTGTTATTTTATAAATCGGTTATTGCGAGGCGAATCGTATATGCGAAAACTTCTTTACTTACCATTGGTGTGTATCCTTTGTGTTTATTGCGCTGCTTGCAGCAAAAGCCCCACAACTGTCAACACACCCGTCACGCCAACCGTAACTACCGTCGCAACCACCGCAAGCAGCAGTTTTTCGGCGGATTTTATGGCATTCATGGACGAGTATACGGCGTTTATGGATGACTATATTGCTTTTTTGTACGTACTTTGTGTCCTTGTAGGGTGCGGCACTCTATGACACACCGCTGTTCGAAGTGTCCATACGGTTCGTCGTAAACGCCGAACCCTACAACTGCGCCCCGTCATCCCGCATATATCATATCGATCCCGCGCTGTAAGGTCGCGGCGTCGATCGCACCGGTGGCGTGGGCGATCAGATTTCCGTTGGCATCGATGAAGTAGGTGGTGGGCAGGGAATACACGCCGTAGGTCACGGCGGCGTCCTCATCGGTATCGTACAGAACGGGGAAAGCGTAGCCCTTATCCGCAATAAAACCTTTGGCGGTGTCGAGCGTTTCGCGTCCACCCGTCATATTCACCATTAAAAACTGCACCTCGTCCCCCAGTGCTTTGTATTTCTCGTCGAAATCGGGCATTTCACTTTGACAAGGGCCGCACCAACTTGCCCAAAAATTGAGGACGATGGGGCGTCCCACGTAGTCCGACAGTTTCACCGCCTCGCCTGCGGCGGTATATGCGGTGAAATCGGGGGCGACGTGCGTGGGCGCTGCCGTGGTGGTGCCGCCCGCCGTGGTCGTACCGCTCGCCGCCGTGGTCGTGCCGCCGTCCAACTGCAGTTGATCGGGCTTTACCATATCTCCCAAACGAGCGTACAACACCGACGCACCGACGATCAGCACCACCAACACGAGCGAGAGGATCAGCAAGCCTTTTTTCTTGTCCATAAATATACCCCCTTATCCCAGAAGCGCGAGCATTCGTCCGAACAAGCCCGTAGCCATCAGCACACCGATCACGATGAGCAATCCGCCGCACACGGCGTTGATGACTTTATAATGCGCTTTGATCCAGTGGAACGCCGACTTTAAATACTCGATCAACACCGCACTGATCACAAACGGAATGCCAAGCCCCAGTGAATAGGCAAGTAACATCAGCATTCCTTCCGCCACGTGGGCTTGTTGGGAGGCGAGGGCGAGCGCCGAGCCCAAAAACGCCCCGACGCAAGGAGTCCATCCCACCGAAAACACTACACCGAACAGCACCGCCGAGAAAAAGCCCATATTGTCGGTGTTTACGCGCCGTTTATTTCCGCGAAACAGATTGAACTTGAACACCCCTAGGAAATGCAGACCGAAAAACACCACAATAAGCCCCAACACCACGTCTACCGCGGTGCGGTATTCCTGCAAAAAGCCGCCGAGCGTGCCCGCGAGTGCCCCCATTGCGGTGAACACCGCGGTGAAGCCGAGCACAAAACCGAGCGCACACGTGAGCGTCTTACTCGTACTGCGCTCACCGCCGCCCGCAAAATAGGAAACATAGATCGGCAGCATCGGCAAAAGACACGGGGAAATGAAGGTGATCATTCCCTCTAAAAAAGCAATCAAATAGGTCATCGTTTTCACCTCTCGTCCTTAGTATATCGGCTTTTTAAAAACAATGCATGAGGTTTTCTTTCCTTTCCTCTTGCAAAACGCGATGGTATACGCTATAATAAATCGGTAAACTGTATGTTAAGGAGTATATATAATGAAACTCGGTATCGTTGCTCAGCGGCCTGTTTTCATAAATCCTTAAATCTCCACGAAAATCC